>JAJUHH010000103.1 GCA_029267975.1 Clostridiales bacterium | reverse complement strand
TATACCCTCAACCGATTTGACCGGGTATTGACTGTAAAAGCTGAGAATGAGGATGGGGAAACCATACTGGATGAGATATCCCTGTCAAAACTTAAGAATAAATCCATTGAGAATGCAATTGTTGCAACGGTTGATCAAATTGCTGCCGCGGGATATTTGGATGCAAATACAGACAAGAGTATCCTTATTACCACTTCCAGTGATAACAGTAAGAAGGCTGAAGCACTCGCTGCCAGTCTGCAAAAAACTGTAGAAGAAAAGGTGGCTGCCAGCGAGAAGCAGGTTGCAGTAGAGGCCCGCACTGCAGACAGTACTGACTCAGAGGATACCAAGAGCGAAAACAAGAAAAAGGCTCAGGATAGCAAAGGTGAGACCTCCAAGAAATTGAACAGCAGTTTAGATCAGAAAACTAAGAAAGCTTCTGATAATAAAGCAGAGAAGAATATAAAGCAGGATTTTGGTAAGAACTCCGGTAAGGACTTCAATAAAGCTTTCGACAAGAATTCAGACAAGGAAGATAATAAGGGTCCGGGTATAAAATCAAGTAAAACGACTGACAAGGCTTCTGATAAGAATTCAGGCAAGGGCTTTAGCAAGAAGTCCGACAAGAACTCCAGTAAGGGATATCTTAAGGATACCGATAAAAGCTCAGGCAAGGGTTATAACAAGAAATCCGACAAGAACTCAGATCAGGGCTATTATAAAGATTCCGGCAAAAACTCAGGCAAAGAAGCCAAGAAGAATATCGGTAAAAATTCTGGCATGATGAGCAAGAACTCAAGCAAGGAAGCTATACAAGCAAGCGGCAAGCAATCTTTCCGGAATCACTCAGGCTTTGGCTTCAATGGTTGGCATAATCGCAGCAAATAATTATTAATTAAATCAAAACAGCCACCTCAGGTACTTTTTATAGGGTGAAACCCTGGTACCTGACGGTGGCTTTTTATTTGTCAGTCGTTGCTTTCTTCTCATGCTCCAGTGCAATGATATTTAATTTATATTCTTTTCTTAATCCTGAGGTTAAAACTGTTTGCCTGTTAATCTTTGAGGTAAGCTTAAGTTCGGTAATGGTGATATCATCATCCAATATAATATAATCCATCACTCGCCTACCACCAGAGCATTATCTGTAAGATGTCTGATTTGGCGTATCTTAGCTTCACTGCTGTCAAGAACCAGAACCTCCCGCTTTGCCTGGGCCAGGGCATATTACTCCTCCTCAGTTTCCTCCTCTTTACCTATATACAATTTAACCTTATCAATTCTTTTATTTTTAACACTCTCAAGCTTAAACACAAGATGCTTGATCTCAATGGTACGATCATCATTTTCCTGGGGTATGGATCCCATATGGTCAATCAAGAAACCGGATAAGGTATCATAATTCTCGGAATAAAGCTGCAGATCCAGCTTATTATTAATCTCATCCAGTGTTGCCATTCCGTCAATCAAATAGGTTGAATCATCAATTCTTTTGATTTTATAATGAATGGGATCATATTCATCCTCAATATCACCCATAACCTCTTCTACCAAGTCCTCCATGGTTACGATTCCGGCGAAGCCGCCATATTCATCGATCAATACAGCAATCTGCTTTTTGGACTGCTGGAGGTCTCGGAACAGGTCTTTAATTACTTTGCTTTCCGGTACAAGATAGGGCTTCTTCATGATACTTCTAACATCCACATTCTTGTATCCCCGCTTTACTGCTTCCTTTAGAAAATCCTTAATGTAAAGCATACCGATAATATTATCAATATCCTCTTCATATACAGGGATACGGCTATATATGGTCTTCAGTAATTCATCAAGGTAATTCTCCTTGGGCTCCGCAATATCAATGGCAAATACATTAATACGGGGTGTCATGATCTCCTTGGCTATCTTCTCATCGAATTCCATAATGGAGTTGATCATTTCTTTTTCTTTTTTATTTAATACCCCATGTGCCTGTCCTTCGTTTACAAGGGAGAGGAGCTCTTCTCTGGATAGGATTTCTTCCGTATTCCCTTCCTTAATACCAAATGGCATGGTGATCATATTTGTGGAAAAGGTTAAGAGCTTGATAAAGGGGGATGCAAAGCGTGATATCACCTTAATCGGCTTGACACAGAACATACTGATGGCTTCCGGATTCTGCAATGCAATCCGTTTTGGTACCAGCTCACCAAGTACCAACGTAAAGTAAGATAAAATCAAGGTGACAGAGATCAGTGCAATCTGATCACCATATGGAATATTTCTGGAGGTCATCCATGCGCCCAAGGGTCTTGATAAACCAGAGGCGGCAGATGCACTGGAAAAAAATCCAGCTAAGGTAATTGCTACCTGTATTGTTGACAAAAATTTCGTTGGTTCATCAGAGAATTTTTGAACAAGCTTGGCGCTTTTCTTTCCTTCTTCCGCCATTGTTCTGATTTTGCTTTTGTTTGAAGATACCATTGCCATTTCGGCACAGGCAAAAAAAGCATTTACCATTGTAAGTATTACTAGAATTATTAGCTGACCTATTATCTTTCCCGTGTCAGACGACATGTCGTTCATTCCTCCGTAAAATTAGCCTCCTTAAGGCTTGAAAATTATTCATTTAAGAGTAATCTCTCCAAAATGTGTATTTATTACTATATCATATTTCTTCCATGATTTCCATGTATTATTTAAAAATATTAACAGGGATATAAAAAAGCGTACGACTGCTTCCTATATCCCTGCCAGCGACCTATTTATTTAAATCTGCATATCTTTATTTTACCAGGTAATTTTCCAGCTTTTTAATATTTTCAATCTGACCGATGACAACAATATTATCTCCGGAATGCAGCTGGCAGTCCGGTGAGATCTCTGTGGTGGTTATACCATTGTGTTCCAATGCAATAATATTTAAATTAAATTTTTGTCGCAGATTGGCCTGCCTCACCGTTTGTCCGCTTAATTTTGATGTGAGTCTTAGTTCTGTAATTGCCACATCCCCACGCAATTCTATGGTTTCCATAATACTTGAGTTTATTAATTTGTTGGCAAGGCGTACTGCCATATCATTTTCGGGGTAGATTACCTCTGCGCCGATTTTTTCAAGAATGAGACCCTGCTCATAGCTCATTGCTCTGGCGATGACTCTGGGGACCCCCATGCTAATCACATTCAGCGCTGTTAAAATACTGACATCAATACTATCGCCTATGCAGATAATCACAGTCTCACAGTTTTGAATTCCGGAATCCTCTAAGGTCTCCTTTTCAAAGGATCCCACAACAAATGCACTTTCTGTAAAATTACGCACCTGTTTTACCCTGCTCTCAATGTTATCAATTGCTAATATTTCTTTATTGAATGCAGCCAGGGTTTTTGCTAAAGCATATCCAAAGCGACCCAGACCGATAATTCCAAATTCAATTACAGATTTGTGATGTAACATATTATCCTCCCAAATAATTAACCTATGGTCATAGTTTCTTCCGAGTAGCATACGCTGGACTTGGGGCGAACGGACCAAAGTGACGCTATGGTCAAGGGACCCACTCTTCCTATAAACATGGTTATAATGATGATAAACTCACTGACCGGATTTAAATCAGGGGTGATACCCATGGATAAGCCCACCGTACCAAAGCCCGATACCACCTCAAAGAGCAGCTGCATAAAGGTATACTCCGGTTCCAGAACACACAGAAGCATTGTATTAAGGCAAACAACACACATTGCAAGAAAGGAGATCAAATATGCCTTTGCTACAGTATCTGCGGGTATCTTTCGTTTAAAGGCAGAGCAATGCTTGTTGGTGGAAGTACTATAAGCACTTTTGAATAAAGTAAAGGCTGTAGTCGTTTTGATACCGCCGCCAGTGGAACCGGGGGATGCACCGATAAACATCAGTATAATTATGATAAATAAACCGGCACTGGTAAAATTACCAATATTATAAGTAGAAAATCCGGCGGTTCTTGCTGAGGTACTAAAGAAAAAAGCACCCAGCCAGCTGATTTCTTCCGTAAGCTTAAGTAGTAGGGTTCCTGCAAGCAGTAGGCCCACTGACATGGTGATGACCACCTTGGAATGCAGGCTGAGCTTCTTAAAGGAACGTTTATGGATGATCTCCTTTATAACAACAAAGCCCAGGCCTCCAAAAATAATAAGTCCACAGGTAGTCAGGTTAAGCAAGATATTGCTCTTGTAATCCAGCAGATTGCGAAACCCTCCAAGATTATCAAAGCCTGAATTATTAAAGGCGGCTACGGTATGAAAAAGACTTATTCCAATGGCTCTTGGCAGCGGATAATCCTGTGAAAATACGATAAAGCTTAATATGGCACCAAGGCCTTCAAAGCAGAGTGTCATGAGCAAAATGGACTTCACAAGCTTTACAACACCTTTTACAGAATCCAGATTAAGCGCTTCCTTCACAAGGATTCGGTCCCTGATATCAACCTTCCTCCGGGCCAGAAGCATGAAGCCAACACCCATGGATGTAACGCCCAGACCACCGATTTGGATTAGCAAAGCCACCACAATCTGACCGAATACATTATATGTATCGTAGGTATCCACTGCAATTAATCCAGTCACGCAGACTGCACTGGTGGAGGTAAACAAAGCATCCATAAAGGTTACATCAATACCGGGGTTATGGGAAAAGGGCAGGTATAAGATCAAAGCACCCAGTAAAATTACCGAAGCAAAGCCCAATGCAATCAATCGCCCTGGATTCATTCGTTTAAAAAAGTTCATATCACAACCTCTATTCATCTATAAAAGTTTTTACTTTCTATTATCGACGAAATTCGTAACATTATTATTCTACCACTATCCCTATAAAGATTGTATAAAGATAAATTGTATTCACATTAAAATTGTGTTAATATCTGCAGTTCATTATTCAATTTCCGTATTGTAGCGATGAATCTCCATAGATTTTACAAAATAACTATGCTAGAATGAGATTATCCTGCAAGCGGACCTACCCTCCGCCTGATGGGAATATTCTAAGGAAAAGGATCTGACACGATTGAACAATATCGTACTTGCTTTTAGCGTTGTATTCCCCTTAATGCTGATGATGTCCATCGGCTATGCCCTACGAAGGATGCATATCACGGATGAACACTCCTTAACAATTATGAATAAGCTTGTATTTCGCGTTTTTTTACCCTTGCTTCTCTTCATGAATATCTATTCACTGAAACCGGAAGAGGCTTTAGACGCATCCAATGCCAAGCTCTTACTTATGACCTTTCTCAGCATACTTGCACTTGTCCTTTTCATGCATTTAACCTTTCCTCACATCGTTAAGGATAAGAAAAAATGCAGTGTTATGATTCAGGGCATCTTTCGCAGCAACCTGGTCCTCTTCGGAATCCCCATTGCAGCTTCCATTTATGGGGATGACCGCATCGGCACCGTATCCTTACTTGCCGCTGTGATTGTTCCAACCTTTAATGCACTGGCTGTAATCGTTCTTGAATATTATCGCAGTTCCCAGGTGCATTTAAAGAAGGTTTTGCTGGGTATCATTAAAAATCCCCTAATCATCGCATCCCTTCTGGCATTTTTTCTGCAAATATGCAGGATTAATTTACCCGAACTGATTACAGACCCTTTATCAGATATGTCCAAGGTAGCCACACCACTGGCTTTCGTGGTTCTGGGAGGAACCTTCCGCTTTAAAAGACTGGCAGGTAATCTAAGGTATCTGTTTACTGTGGTGCTTGGAAAGCTGATTCTGTTTCCCGGGATAGTGATTGCGATTGCCCTCGCCCTTGGATTTCGAGGAGAAGCTATCGTTGCTTTGCTTGGAGCGATTGCCTCCCCAACTGCAGTGTCCTCCTTTACTATGGCTGTTGAAATGGAGGCCGATGGGGAGCTTGCTGGACAGGTTGTGGTATTTACATCTATTTTCAGTATTGTGACTATCTTTTTATGGGTCTTATTCTTAAAGACAATGCAGTTTATTTAAAGTACATAATAAATAGCTAGAGTACTTACTGTTGTATGCCAAAAATACGCAGAAGTTTTCTAAATCATAAAAAAGGGATTGCCAGCTAGCGGCAATCCCTTTTTTAGGTTTGGGGGAATAATAGATAAGTACTGCGTTTATAACAGAATCTTAAAAATAATCCATGTTAACAGGTTGATCTTCTTAAAGCGCATGCTAAAACGCAGCCAGCGGTCCATAAGTAAACTGTTTTTCGGCTCCACATCCGCCAGGGACTTGAACTTCAGCCCTTTTACAGCATCCTCTGCTGCCATCCCAGCCGGCAGCTTTACTTCTACCGTCTTCTCCCTTCCGGGAAGCAGGTCAAAGAAATTATCGCTCCAGGGATCTGTGATCCCTTCCCTCTCCAGGTATACATATCTGGCATAGACCTTGCTCGATACTGTAATACGCAAGATCTGTCCCATTGCCTTGTAATCAAAGCTCAGCTGAGGCTTCGGAAGTGCTGCCTTTCTGTCCGGAACAAGCAAATAAGTCTTCTCATCCAGAGAGCTGCCCTGCTGCGTAAGCTCTGTCTGAAGCAGCACCTTTTCTTTACGATGTCCTTTCAAAATATCGGAGAAGGGTAAGGTCACGATATTCCTGGCACTTGATTGCCCCACAGCAGCGAGCACTGTTCCTTCCGATACAAGAGTACCGTCGAAGGTCAGCAGTCTCCACCGCAATTCTCCCTTGAACTCTGTGGGATATTCATTGATGATATAAAGGTCAACCCTGTCATCATAATAATCATTGGATATACAAAGGAGCTTATTAAAATGTCTTGCGTGATACTGCAGGGCCTTATATTGCTTTCCGTAATCAATACTTGCCCAGGAGGCTACCGGCCAGCAATCATTAAACTGCCAGTATAGGGCGCCGTTATGCCTTCCCATTCCCCTTCTCCAGCGCTCGCTGGCAAAACGAATGGTATCTGACTGAACAAGCTGGGACAGATAAATAAAATCCTCAAAATGCTTTGGATTGCGATACTTGGCCAGCAGATAAAATAGCATTTTCTCATTACCGCCTACAGATTTCTGATGCAGCTGCATTACCGGGTCAAAGAGCTTCAGGTCCATCTGATCGGTAAAGCTGCGAATCGTATGCATGGAAGGCATGGATTCCATTCCGAATTCCGAGCAGAAACGGGTGGGATATCTGCGAAAGGCTTCAATCGGCAGCATGCCGTGCCAGATCTGCCATAGGTGTGTGTCCCCCCTGTTCATGTCATGGGTCTTATATTCCAGGGAACCGGAGGATGGGGACCCCGGCCAGTAAGGGGTCACACCATCCAATTCTGTGACCCACTTGGGGAGAATTTTATGATAAAAATTCATATTGCTCTCATAGATTTCGCTGCCCTTCTTCCAGAAGGTACGAAATAACTCATTCTCATTATTCCCGCTCCATAATGCCAGACTTGCATGATGACGCAGCCTGCTTACATTATCGATAACCTCCTGGTGTACATTTTCCAGGAACTTCGCATCATAGAAGGGATAGGAATTGCAGGCAAAGACAAAATCCTGCCATACCAGAATACCATATCGGTCACAAAGCTCGTAAAATGCATCGCTTTCATAATAACCGCCGCCCCAGACACGAAGCATATTCATGTTTGCCCTTTTTGCACTGCTGATATAAAATTCCAGTGTCTCATAGCTAGTCCGGGTAACAAAGGAATCTGTGGGGATCCAGTTGGCACCCTTTGCAAAGATTGCTACTCCATTTACCTCAAAGCGGAACTGATTGCCCCACTCATCCGGAGAGGTATTCAGCTGAATGGTCCGAAGCCCGATTGTCTTAGTGCAGCTGTCCTGTTCTCCTGCAAGGATTTCCAGCGTATATAGGGGCTGCTCGCCCAGTCCGTTGCACCACCATAGCTTGGGATCCTGTACCGTGATATTGCAATATATTTTTCCTGCCTGAAGCTCTGCCGGATAAGTGTCACTATTACCCTCCGGTGTTGTGATACGACAGCTTGCTGCAAGCGCATCAACAGTATCTCCCATTAAACTTGCTGTTACCTCCAGTCGAACCTTGCCCTCTTCATGGTGCTGAAGAATATGTACCTGATCTATGCGTACTTCATAGCTTTCCAGCCTGAGATCGCCTATAAGGCCGGCAGGCGGCAACGACGGCCCCCAATCCCAGCCAAAGTGGCAGGGTGTTTTGCGAAGATGCCCATTTGCTGCAGCCTTTTTATCCATTCCCTGTAAGGGCTTTTGTGCCTGCTTCGCTTCCACATAGGGAAAAGGATTTTTAAGAAGAATCTGAATACTATTCAGTCCCTCTTTCAGATATGGCTTCACATCAAATCTCCAGGTACGGTTAATATTATCGGCTTCTCCAATTAGTTGGCCATTCATAAGAAGCGTTGCTAACGTATCCAGTCCCGAGGCTACAAGCTCAATATGAGGGGCCTGCAGAAACTCCCCGGTTAGTTCGAATTCTCTGGAGTATTCATAATCATGATGCGCCACTTCCTTAGACCTTTCTTCATTCATTCCCCAAAAGGGATCCTCCAGCTTTCCATTCACCATCAGATCCAGATAAGTGCTTCCGGGTAAATGTCCTTTTAACAGCTCCTTACTGCTATCCTGCCGAAGCATCCAGTCCCCGCATAAACTATATCGCTGCATCGTCTACACCACACCTTTCTCTTTATTTACAAACTTGGACTTAAGTACAACCTTCTTCCACTTGCATTCTAACATGAAAAGAGCTAGTATAATTGTAGATATCTAACTAAATTTGTATATATG
>JAJUHH010000102.1 GCA_029267975.1 Clostridiales bacterium | reverse complement strand
TTCAATGATGCCATGTCACGAATCGGAATGATCCTGTCAGAAGGGGAGGTGCAGTACGATACCCTCCTGCTGCACAATCAGTCCTCTGCTTGGAAGTGCTACGATGATGGTGAGAATAGAGATCTTGAACTGTACAATCAGGCCTTACTGGAGGATTATCGCATCTTAAGTAGGAAGCACATCCTCTTCCACTTTGGGGATGAGATTCTGATGGAGCGCCATGCATATGTGGACGGAGATACCCTGGTAATGGGGACACAAAGATATAAGAAGATTGTCATACCGAAGAACAAAGGCTTCCTGGCGAATACCAACAGGCTCTTAGAGGAATTCCGAAACAATGGTGGAGTAATTACAACAGCAGAGGAATTGGCTGCCAACGATATCTGCAGCTCCCCGATGATTACCTATACCGAGCGTATTTTTAAGGATTGTAAGGTTTACTATTTTATCAATAATAATGCGGAAACTGTGGAAGCCAGCTTCAGACAGGGCGGTAAGGTGATGGATATTGAGACGGGAGAGCTAAGACCCTTTAGCGGTACTTATGTATTTGCACCTTATGATTCCCTGCTCTTGATTGATGATGGCTCTGACTTTGTAAAGGAAGAGAAGAAGGAGCAGGCAAAGGCACTAGATCTAAGTGGAGAATGGCAGCTTCTAACCTATGGTCAGAATATTTTGACCCTGGATACCTGTGATGTATATTTTGACGGTGTACTTGCGGGTGAGAAGGAAAACGTGCCGGATGTCTTATACATGGCCCTTGATCGAAAGAAGCGGGTGCAGGTACGCTGCGATTATTCCTTTGACATAGCAGATATTCCGAAAGAATGCTATCTGGCCTGTGAGACCCCGGAGAAGTTCAGGCTGACCGTTAATGGAAGGGAACTTGATAAGACAGACAGAGGGTACTTTGTAGACCCGGCCTTTCGTAAGCTTTCCCTGCAAGGAATGTTAAAAGAGGGCAAGAATATCATATCCGCAGAGATTGATTTTGCTCCGGATGAAAAGATATATGAGGATATGGAAAAGGCATGGCATTTTGAAACGGAGAAGAATAAGCTCACCTTTGACGTGGAATTTGAAGCCATGTATATCATCGGTGATTTCGCGGTGGAGACAACAGGGGAATTTGAGGAGCTTCCAAGAAATGCAGTGCGTTATCAGGGTGATTTCCTTGTAAAAGAAGCAAATAAGACGGTCAGACTTGCTAATATTGAACAGCAGGGCTTCCCCTTCTATGCGGGAAGAATGACTCTGCAGAAGATATTCTCTCTGGAGGAAGGAAACTACATAATCAAGTTTGCAAAAAAGGGAGTCAATGCAGTACATGTTCGGGTGAACGAAGTTGACTGCGGCTGCATCATGTGGGGACATCTGACCTGTGACATCTCCCATGCAGTGAAAAAGGGTGACAATGTTGTGGAGCTGACCCTGGTGAATAATCTGCGCAATATGCTGGGACCCCATCATTTGCCTGAAGGAGAAAGCTGGGATACATGGCCGGGTAATTTCTACAAGCGCGGCAATGTATGGATTGGCAAGAAGGACAGAGACTGGAATATGGGCTACTGTCTGGCGGAAGTTGGTCTGTATTAGCGTGGGTGCTTCGTGATGTGATAGAGTTTTCTAATAATTGACGATAAAGAGGCTAGGAGAAAATCGATTATGGCAATGTATAAGGAAGCACATGTGAAAGCTGGAATCAAGCACCTATTATATTATTATTTGAAGTCCTTCTTTATTAAGAAAAGCTCTCCCGAGACAAAACGCCTGCGAGAGAAAGAATTCATCTGCGGTGTGTGCCATCCGACAGGCAATATGGAGCAGATGAAAGCTGCCAATATCGCATGGGTGCGTGTTGATATCCCATTTCCTTATGAAGCGGATGGGCAGCTTGCGGAAAGGTATTTGAATTTTAAGAAGAAAGCGCTTGAATACAAGAAGCATGGGTTAAAAGTGATGGCGGTGACGCCTTACCCGCATAGCTATTCCACCCTGAACATAGATGTGCGAACATCGGAAGGTAAGGCCCGTGTAAGAGAAATTGCAAGATTTATCATTTGCGATATGCAGGGGATTGCAGATGGTCTGCAGATTACCAATGAGATGGGGGTACCCCAGTTTACCATGCCTTTGACTATGGAGGAAGCAGCAAGCTTTATCGGAATTAACCTGGAAGCAATGTATGATTTACGGGGGGATATCATCATAGGATATAATATGGCATGTGTTCCGGTGGATCTTAACAGCAGACTGAAACCCTATTATAAATACTGTGATTATATCGGTCTGGATATATACTTAGGCTGTTTCGAGGATAAGAAAAGTAGAATGTGGCATAATGAAGCAGTGCTGCGGGCACTCTGGGCAAAGACAAGGAAACCAATTCTTATGATGGAATTCGGATACATCAGTGAGGGTGAATCCAAGTCCCCTGAGGAGAGGAATGCGATCTTACAGGCTTATGGCGCTGCAGATGAAGAGGATGCAAAACAGCATATAGAGAGATTTGTTGACAGGCTTCCGGAGCGTGTGAAGGAAATGACCATAAGAGTTAGTGAGGGGGATGTCTCAAATTACAGTGATACTCTGTTTCATAGCTTCTTTACAAGACATTTGTACCGAGAGCTTCCCAAGAATACGAAAATCGTCGGATATCCACATACCCCAGACGGGCAGGCAAAATTCTTTCGGGATATTATAAAGAGGTTATATGCCTGTGATTTCGTTATTGGAACAATTGTTTATTGCTATAAGGATTCCGAGACCTGTTACATATGTGGATTTGGGGATTGTCCGGTGGAAACCAGGTGGGGACTTGTGGATATGGATGAAAATCCGAAACCATCCTACTATGCGGTGAAAGAGGCCTTTGGAAGGATACAGGATAATTACAATAATAAAAATAACTAAAATAATCAAGTAATAAAGATTCGTCTGAAAACATTACAGCTTAGATAAGAGGAGATAACAACATGGCGAAATTATACTTAATAGGAAATGCACATCTTGATCCCGTATGGTTATGGAGATGGCAGGAAGGCTTTTCGGAAATATTGGCAACCTATCGAAGTGCTCTTGATCGAATGAAGGAATTTCCGGACTTTAAGTTTACCAGTGCATGTGCGGTTTATTATCAGTGGATTGAAAAAGTAGATCCCAAGATGTTTGAGGAGATTAAGGAACGAGTAAAAGAGGGCCGTTGGAATATAGCAGGCGGCTGGTTTTTGCAGCCGGATTGTAACGTTCCCAGCGGAGAAAGCTTTGCCCGTCATGGACTGATTTCTCAAAGATATTTTAAAGAAAAATTCGGCGTGACTGCCAAGACAGGCTATAATGTAGATTCCTTTGGTCACAATGCTACCCTGCCGCAGATTTTGAAGAAGAGCGGAATGAACAGTTATGTCTTCATGCGTCCCTCCCTTGAGGAGCAGGGAAGGACAGAGGACGTCTTTCTATGGGAAAGTGCGGATGGCAGCAGGGTGCCTGCATACAGGATTCCCTGGTTCTACAATTTTGATCTGTCAAGAATGGATAAGTTTTAGGAATTGAAGGAAAAGGCAGAGAGACTGAATCTGGATCTTATGGCATTTTACGGTGTGGGCAATCATGGCGGCGGACCAAGCATTCAGTTGCTGGATGCAATGCATCATCTGGACATTCCGGACATGGTTTATTCTACCCCGGATGAGTATTTTGCTAATCTTGACAAGGAGCAGCTTCCCGTTATCAAGGATGAATTACAGCATCATGCCAGAGGCTGTTACAGTGCTAGTACCTTTATCAAAAGAAACAATCGAAAATGCGAGAATAACCTGCTGGCTGCAGAGAAGCTCTGTTCCATGGCAAAGCATCTGACAGGAGCAAAATATCCTAAGAAGAAGCTGGACAAAGCATGGAAAAACCTTATGTTTAATCATTTCCATGATATTATGGGCGGTTGTTCCATCAAAAAGGCTTACGAGGATGCCGGCTATCTGTATGGTGAAATTATGAGTATTACGGAGCAGGAAATTAATTTTGCTATGCAGATAATGGCCCACAATATAAATACCTTACGAGGGAAGAAACTGCCTTCCTATAAAGACGATAAATTAAGTGGATGGAAAATATGGGAAACAGATAGCCTGGGAACACCTGCAATTGTATTCAATCCACATGCCTGGACCGTAAGAATGCCGGTACAAATTAATGTCAATGCCACTAAGGTGACGGATGAACAGGATCGGGAGGTTCCCTTCCAGATCGTGCGCGGCGATCAGACAAACGGTCCTTTGAACAAGACGCAGACCATCTTCCTGGCAGAGGTTGAACCCATGGGATATGCGGTATACCGCTTCTTTGTAAAGGAGCAGAGCCAGGAGGAGTTTACAAGTGAATTGTCTGTCACAGAGCATTCTCTGGAGAACAGCAGGATCAGGGTAGAATTCAGCCCCGTTACAGGAGATATCTGCCGGATGATTGACAAAAAGACGCAGAAGGTAATCATTGATGGTGAATGCAGCGCAATCCTGCTGGATGAGACAGAATGTGATACCTGGGCGCACGGAAAGGTTTACCTTGGCGAGCATGCGGGACGCTTTGAAAAACCGGAATTCACAGTCATTGAGCAGGGAAATGTCCGGGCTACCCTGAAGGTGAAGACCTATTATAACAATTCTATTGTGCAGAGGGAGTATTCCATCACCCCTGACAGCGATTGTGTCAAGGTAAGATTAGTGGCCGATTTCCATGAGAAGCACAGAAGTCTGAAGCTGGCATTCCCTGCCGGGGCAAAGCAAACAATTGCTAAGATCCCCTTTGGCACCATTACCAGGGATAATGAGTTAGGGGAAGAACCCTGTGGCTCCTGGATTGCATCAGGTAATCTGTGTATTGCCAACGATGGTAAATATGGGTATGATACAACCAAAGAGGAAGTCCGTCTTACTGTGTTAAGAAGTGCTATTTATGCAGACCATTTTGGGGAACGGGATGAATTCTGCGAGTTCATGGAACAGGGCATCCATGAATGCTTCTATATGCTCTATCCATATAACAACAATACGGATGCAGAGAAGAAAGCGGAAGAATTAAACTTTGAACTGCGCGTTCAGATGGAGTCCTTCCATGAGGGTTCCCTGCCTGAGAGTATGAGTTGTCTGAAATGCGACGGAGAGCATGTGGTGATCACTGCTGTGAAGCAGGCAGAAGACGGTGAGGATACCGTGGTTCGTTTCTATGAAACGGAAGGAGAAGAGGAAGAGGTATCCATCGAACTATTTGGTAAGACAATAAAAACTCTTGTAGCCCATAATGAGATAAAGACCATGAAGATGGATGGAACAGAAGTAAATCTCATAGAGTGGTAATTGAGCTTCTGAAATAGAATACATAGAGATCGAATCACAGGTTAGCAGGAAATATAGCACAGGGACGCATTTTCATAGGTCCGGTATAGGGGAGGTATTTATGATATCATTAAAAAAGGAAACCGGAAAAGATTTTATTATCTTAAATCTCACAGACCCGCAGCTGAGTGACGAGGAGTGGGCTGAAGGTCATAAGAACGGTAAAATCCTGGTGAAAACAGTAACGGAACTGATTAGAAGGGTGAAGCCGGATCTGATTACTGTAACAGGGGATCTTGCCTGGGCAGGTTGTTATGAATCCTATGAAAGGCTTGCCAACCTGCTGGACAGCTTTGAAATTCCATGGGCACCTGTATGGGGAAATCATGATAATCAGGATGGACCGGAAGGTCTTGAACGTGTTGTCCAGGGATATCTGAAGCATAAGTACTGTGTCTATGAAAGGGGAGAGGCAGCCCTAGGCAACGGAAACTATGTGATCTGTATTGAGGAAGCGGGTAAGCCGGTGGAAGGCCTGATCATGATGGATACCCATGACAGGATATCCTATGTGAATGAACAGGGCGAGACCAAGGAGGCCTGGGCACTACTAATCCCAGAGCAGGTGGAATGGTACAAAAAGCAGGTTCAGGAACTGAAAAGCCTTGGCTGCAATGACACAACCATTATGCTGCATATTCCGATCTTTGCATATAAGGAAGCCTTTGAAGCTGCTTACGACGGCAAATTTGAGCAGGGAAAGACCGGCCCACAGGATTATATGCTTAAGAATTGCTGGAAAGAAGACTATAAGGACAGCGTTGGCTTTCAGTTTGAAAACGTCGGATGCTCTGCAATCAATGACAGGGTAATTGATACCGTGGTGGAAATGGGTTCAACAAAGCATATTATCGCAGGCCATGAGCATGTGAATAACTGGATGATCACCTATAAGGGCGTGCGCTTGGTTTATGGTCTGAAAACCGGTGCAGGCTGCTACTGGACCCCCTACTTAAACGGCGGTACTGTGCTTCGTGTCACAGCTCAGGGAGTAGAAAATGTATATCACGAATATGTGCATTTTGGCGGCGGCGAATAGCTGTAGGAATGTAAGACTTGAGAAAGAAAACAAAGCTTGGGAAAGAAGCAAAACTTGTGAAATAAAACCTGAAGAAATAAAACCTAAAAATAAAACCTGAAAAAATAAAGCTTAACAAGTGGATAGGTCATTTTAAAAAGGAAGGTTGCTCATTATGTCAGAGGATATTTTAAATCGCTATATAGAAACGAAGGAAGAGACAGTCATTGACGCATCAAAGAAGGTACGTGTGGGTATTATCGGAACAGGCTGGATTGCAGAAGCCCATATGGCCAGCTATCTGAAGATGCCGGACGTTGAGATTGTGGCAGGTGCAGATCTGGTAGAAGGAAAAGCGGAAGCCTTCTTTCAGAAATATGATAGGAAGGTGAAATGCTACCGCAGTCATAAGGAGATGTTAGATGATGAAAGTCTTCATCTGGATGCTGTCAGCGTATGCACCTATAACAGAACTCATGCAGAATGTGCAATCTATGCACTGCAAAAAGGAGTTCATGTTCTCCTGGAAAAACCCATGTGTGTAACCCTGGAGGAAGCGGTAGCCATCAGAAAGGCAGAAAAAGAAAGCGGCAAGATCCTGTCAGTTGGTTTTCAGCCAAGACTGGATGCAAATATGAAAATGATCAAGAAAATTGTGGAGTCCGGTAAGCTTGGCAAGGTATACTACATACAGACAGGTGGAGGCAGAAGAAGAGGAATTCCCACCCCTTATGGCACTTCCTTTATCGAAGAAGAGACCGCCGGTATCGGCGCTCTTGGGGATATCGGATGCTATTCTCTGGATATGGTATTGAATGCGGTTGGATATCCTAAGCCTTTGACTGTGACCGGATATAAGTCAGCCTTCTTTGGGGTACGTCCGGATTATTATCCGAATCATCCGGAGTATGCAGAGAAATTCCAGGTAGAGGATTTTGCGCAGCCTTTGTACGTCTTGAAGGAGATATTGTTCTGGACTTCCGTATTGCATGGGCGATGAATATGGATACACCGGGAGATACGATTATCCTGGGAACAGAGGGTGGCCTTAGAATTCCTTCTACGGAATGCTGGAACGGAAGCGTTGGCGGCAATATGATTCTGTATCACGAGATTTGCGGCCAGCAGACAGAGACGGTAATCCCCATCATCAAAATGGAAGAGGACCTCTTCTATCTGAAGATCCGCTCCTTCTTAGATGCAGTGAAGACTGGCAGTCCTGCTCCGGTGCCAAGCTCAGAGATCATCTATAATCAGGCAATCATTGATGGAATTATGAAATCTGCAGAAGCGGGTCATGAGATAGAGATTACAATACCGGAATGCTAGAAGAGGTAGTTCTGCCTCCCTAATCTATATTGCCATAAGCTTATCTTCCGGCAATCATCACTGAAGGATCGGACATGAATAGGGGCTGTTGCAACACATAGCAAAAAAGGAAGGGAAGGATGCGTGTTATCCTTCCCTTCATTCATAACTTATATTTTGCAACAGCCCCTTATTACATGGAAGATAGATTGATTTTATTTATTTTAATAGTATAAAGCCACCACTGTTTTCTGTTGTATAGGTAGTTTGAATCATTGCCTGCGGAGTCAAATCGATGATTTCTCCGTTACTCAGCTCTGCAAGGATGCAATATACGCCCTCCGAGTCAGGAGTGAAGGTAATATCCCGATCAGGTTCGTAATCACCTAATTTAATCACTTCGCTATTCTTTAAATTCCATGCATAAATGATTGCAGTCTCATCCTTTAAGCCTAAAGCAAGCATTGGTATGATAAGCTTTGAATTGTAGGAGAGCTTTATACCCGTATCATAATCACGATACAGCAAATCATTCAGACTGTCTGAATAATCATCCATATTGCTAACAGAGGTTATATTATAAGATATCAAATCGGTTGCCGTATCAACTTCCTTGCTCCGGCACCCAAGAAGGAACAGAGTAAAGACGAGAACGATTAAGCACTTTTTCATATCATCATCCTTTCCATGAGCAAATCTGAATATATCCGTAGGAGAGCTACAAATTCTGTAGGATAGCTATACATTCTTGTTATTATTATAAATCAAATCAAAAAAGTAATCCACCTGTTTTTACCAAATGCAGAAGCAAAAATGATATTTTATGGAGGCTATCATTTTAGCTTCCGTTAGTAGTATAAAAATGAAATGACTGTAGAATTTGCCATAAGTAGGTTATATTATTAATGTCAATACTGTTCAATATTTAGATAATTAATAAGAAATAATGATAAATGACTGTTCAAGAAGGTAGTAATTGTGTATATTTAATTTGTGCATTTATATAAAGATGATAACGGATTTTTAAAG
>JAJUHH010000101.1 GCA_029267975.1 Clostridiales bacterium | reverse complement strand
GTAACACCATAATTCGATAAAGTGTAGGTGGGCGTTTTATCTTCATAGGTCAGTGATGCCTGTGATATACTGAAGGGAGCATCCGCCGCTGATACAGAGACTACGGCCTGTTGAACGGCAGCTCCTACTGCCTTCACCGGAATTCTCATATGCTTTGTTTCACCGGGTTTAATAACCAAATAAGAGTTATCTATCTTATCCCCCAATACAATTGAACTAGCCCCTCCTGCAGCATAAGCCGTGAGTGAACTGCCTGTAAGATTTGCTACTAATATGGCAATGGACATAATTGCGACAAGTAATCTTTTCAACTTTCTTTTCATTCCCGTATCCCTCTACTTCCTAATATTTTTTTCATATTCTCATCATTCATCTATGCAATCACCGGCTCACCTGTATGCTCTGCCGAAGTGATCTCGCTAACTGTGACTGATTGCTTATGAGGATATTCGATGTTCTCAATCTTACCATCGAAAATATGTATAATCTTATCTGCATATTCTGCAAGTCTCCGGTCATGGGTAACCATTACGATGGTTTGGTGATTCTGCTTTGACATTTCCTTAATCAGGTCCATGACTTCTTGGGAGGTCTTAGAATCTAAGTTACCGGTCGGCTCGTCAGCAAATACAATCTCCGGATTGCTGACAAAGGCTCTGGCTATACCCACTCTTTGCTGTTGACCGCCGCTCATTTCCTTCGGCCTGTGCTTTAAGCGGTTGCCAAGGCCGACTTTAATTAACATATCTCTGGCAAGCTTTTTTCGCTTCTTGGTTTTTACACGCTTAAAGATCAAAGGTAATTCCACATTCTCAAGGGCGGTCATGGAATTCATCAGATTATAGGACTGAAAGACAAAGCCCAGGTTATCCTGGCGGAATTTCGCCAGTCCTTTTTCGCTCATTTTATGTATATTCTTACCTTTAATTATGATCTGTCCGCCTGACAGCTTTTCAATTCCGGCCATCAGATTAAGCAATGTGGACTTACCGGAACCGGACGCACCATATAAGCAGCAAAACTCGCCACGCTTTATTGTAAAGCTGACATCATCCACCGCGCAAATGCGCTCTTTTCCCATTCGGTAGATCTTCTTTACGTTCTTTACCTCTATGATATTTTCTTCCATATTGTTAATCATTCAACACCATCCTATATTTGCCAAAAAGCAATCCTACTGCAAACTAATGATACACTACAATTATTAAATAAAGACTATCAAATTTCTTAATTTTTCCTTACATTTTCTTAAGAACTTGTTTCCTCTTTTTTTGCCTTTTGTGCTATTCGACTATCAATAAAGCGGACGAAGACCAGCTTGACATAAGCCCCCAAAGGCACTGCCAGCAGCATTCCCAAAAAGCCGCCCACGGCACTGCCGAAGATAAGAGAAACAATAATGATCAGTGGATGTATCTGAATGGAGCTGCTTAACAGCTTGGGTCCAATCATATTACCATCAATAAACTGAATGAGTAAAAGGGCTATCATGGATATTACCCAAGTCTTAAAATCACCGCTGATGAGACATACCAGGGATGTACTTGCATATGCAATCACCGGCCCGAAGTATGGGATCAAATTGCCTATCCCTGCCATAATTCCAATGACCAATGCGAATTTCACGCCGGTAATGGATAATACAATGCTGATTAGAACCATCATAACAAGCGCATCCAGTAACTGGCCACGAATATATGCGGAGAATACATGATCCAGATCGTTCACCATTCCCTGTAATTTCTTCACAACACTATCCCGGAAGAATGCAAGGCAGATTTTACGGATATAAGTCACGAACATCCTGCCGTCAATCATGAAATAGATCCCAATAATAAATCCAAAGATCAGTGTTGTCAGGAAGGAGGAGATATTGGAGACAGTAGCCACCGAGTTCTGTGCAAAGCTAATCATGGAATTAATGATAAACTTTGAAGCAGTTTCAATATAATCCTTAATTTCCTGGGACTGAATATCAAATTCGTTCAGTTTTGCATAAATCGTGTTTCCAAAATCCTGAATGCTCTTTACCGAACCTTGCACCAGTCGCAGGATGTCATCCAGATTAGCCAGGCGGATCTGGTCGGTAACTGTATATACCAGGAGGGAGATTAGTCCCAGAACAACGATCACCATGAATATAACCGCTGTGATGGCAGCCCAGGTTCTGGGCATCACAATCCATCTGAAAAACTTCTTTTCTTTCAGCTTACGATATCGGCGTTCCAGAAAACTCACCACCGGTTCCATCAGGTAAGCAAACACAAACCCCAGGACAATAGGTTTTGAAACTCTAAAGATCCATCTCACACCTACAACCAGCATGCGCATAATATCGGATGCATTATCCATAACCAGCTTAAGTGCATAGATAATTACTACAGTTATAATGACATATAAGGATATCAGCATATACTTGCGATTAATCTTATCTCTCCACTTCATTCACTCAGTTTCCTTTCACGATTGAATCATCCCTGAAAATATTCCCATGATAAAAATATTACCTTAAGTATACCATGTTTTATTCAATTTAAAAGTTAATTTTTACTAAGAAATAGTAGTTTACTTGTAACACTGCTAATGTTGGATTATGGGTTTGTGTTAGGATTTTACATTTAACGTTCTATCAGTGTTAAGTTCTTCAAGAACAGGAGGCAAGGGCAGGGCTTGAATTGTCTGGATGAAATCATAAGACCAGATCGTCCTTGCACTTGGTATGGAGAAGGCAGAAATAAGAATGGTCATATCAGAGGGACGAGCCACCATGGATGGTGGCGAGAGGTACATTGCACATGGAGGTGCATATGTACCGGTCCCGTACCTCTGAGTTTGCATAATTTCCAATTCTTATTTCTGCCTTCTCTGTACCTAGTGCAAGAGATCGCCGTCTCTGAATTTCACACAGACAACTTCAAGCCTGTCCTTGCCTCCGTCCCTATGACAAACGCCCCTGTGACACATCCCTATGACACAAGCAGACTCCACTTTAACCGCAGCCGTCCAAGTAAATTCAGTTCTGCATAGGTTCTCTTATATAAGTGCTCCCGGCAGCGGGCAACCTCCAGAAGCTCTCCACTGCTGATGTGTCCCCGTCCGAAGCGTGCCTTTCGTACAATTTCCATCAACCTCTCCAACTCCGCTCCGCTAAGCTGGGTAATGTGCTCCCTGACATACTCCTCGCTCTCTTCAAGGAGCGTTCCTTTCCCGGGAAGCTTTTTCGTAATGCGAAGCATTTTCTCAATTTCACTATAAAGGAAGATTGCTCTCTTATTACGATTTTTGCTGTTTCCTGCTCTATACCGTTTATAAGCCCGATACCACATGTACCCGAAACCTGTCACAAACAGTGCTGCTGCCAGGATCCCCAGATAGATTAAATCGGCGACAGCAGATTTACGTTCGCTGCTTTTTGTGCTTCCCTGATTCTGAGGTGCCATGGTGATAGGTGCCATCGTGGGCTCAATGGTGATAGTCGGAACCGGGGTAGTAGTATTGCTGAGGCTTTCTTTGATTTCCTCATCCTCAATGCCTGCCATAATTTCTTCTACATCCCGTACTACCGTCTGGGTATAGTCAACGGAGGAGCCTGGTGTAAATTCCACCGGTACCCAGCCGTAATAATCAAAGTAGACCTCAACCCATGCATGAGCGCTGTAATCCATAACATTTACTTCAACCTGGGAAGTGACAGTGCTAGTGGTATTAAGGTTGGTGTAGCGGGTGGTTTCCTGCGTACCGGAATTCTTCAGGATATTTTCCCTGCTGACAGCATAGCCTTCCACATATCTTGCAGGTACTCCCATGGTACGCAGTATTAAGGTTGCTGCAGAAGCATAGTGGGCACAATATCCCACCCTGTTCTCATATACAAAGTACTCTACAAAGTCCTTGTCATCCGGCAATTTACCGGGTGACAGGGAATACTCTGTATTTTGGCTTAAGTAGTCCCTGACATACTTTATTTTCTCTGTTATACTGCCACTGGACAGCTTGACCCTCCCGAGTGAAAATTCCCTCTTAATATTTGGCAGACCTTCTTCCGGCAACTGTGTATATACCTCATAGACATAGTCACGATAAAGCTTCTCATACTTATTGTAGCCTGAAAGCTTATCCCTCAGATCAGCATAGTAATTGGCCTGGGCTTCCCGAAAATCAATATTATAAAAAAACGGGACGGTATAATCATCTTTTCTGCTAACTGGTGACGCATAGAGATCATTCTCATAGCGGATATCATTCATGACACCGTAATCGGTAAAGTAGGGTGCATAAAGATATTTATTATTGGCATCCCTATACTCAATCTCCATCATGCCCTGGCTGTAGCTGTAATCATACCAGCCAGATTCCTTATCCTCTGTGCTTTCTTTATTTTGAAGTGAAATATTCTTTAAGAATGAACTTGTCTGATTCACCGGTTCAAACAGCTCAGAAGGAAGCTTCTTCTTTAATTCCTCATACTTTGCCAGGGTATCCTGCGAATGCCCATCCCATCTGCTTCCCGTATAAACGCTGCCGACATAACCCTTAAGGTATATCCCCTCCTCCACTGCCTGCTGCGGTGCGGTGATCACAAGATGCCTGGTATTCGTATATTGGACCTGCCCCGTTTTCCCTAACTCACCGCCGTTTAAACCATTGGAGTATACCTTTCTTGTAAATAGCCTGATCTCAGACAGTCTCCGGGACAACTCCTCCAGGGAGAAGTTTTGCATCCCATTCTGAAGATCTTCCTTCATTTCCTTGATACCTGTCATATTATTATAAGCCTCCTGACTTACAAAAAGCTTCATAACAAAGAAAAGTAATAAGCTGATCAGGCTCAACCAGATTGCTGCCCGGCTGCTGATACTGTGAAGCAGGGACTTTTGCTCCTTTTCGGTAGTATGACGAAAATGATAGACGGAGCGGCTTAAATATAGTACGCAGATGACATAAGCGACCAGATATTGCTCCGATGGTATCAGGCCCAGGGCGAAGCTGGAACTGACCGGCAGTAACAGAAGGAAACTGCTTACTCCTGCAAGCCGGTTTCTCATAATAGAAAGCGTTACGATAAGTACAAGGGGGATTACCACCATAATTACAAACAGGGTGGTATCCTCTACTTTCCGTTCATAATCCGCTATATAGCGTACAATACTGACATTATAGTAGGAAGCGATTCTCTCAAGGGTCAGGTTTTCAAGGATATAGAAGGCATTGAACAGCTGCTGAGCCCGGCTGTAGAGAAACAATCCATAAAACAATAATCCGAAAAAAAGCTTGACCAATCCATAAGAAGGAAACAGGCATAAGACATAGAAAACTCCTGTACTGATAAGCACTGCCAGATTCACCTGCCAAACATTGCAGGGTATGGCCA
This sequence comes from Clostridiales bacterium, assembly GCA_029267975.1. Taxonomy (GTDB): domain Bacteria; phylum Bacillota; class Clostridia; order Lachnospirales; family Lachnospiraceae; genus Mobilitalea. The sequence continues at coordinate 3,437 of JAJUHH010000101.1, read as the reverse complement.
GAGTTTCAATAAGCACTGATATTCCGCTCCAGACTGCTACTGCAATAATTAAAAACTGAAATATTCTGGTCGATATAGGAAAGCCTTGCTTCTTTTCATCTATGATCAAGACGGAATTATCAATATAGACACCGTCATCAAAACTCACATTCATCCTAAACCTCCATTCTAAGGGATCTTGTACGAGCATATTCCTACGAGGCTATTCAAATCTCAGTTCTGACAGGTCCCTCTGGACGTGATGCGTATCTACTGAGCTTAAAGTAACTCCCGTCTCATCCGAACGTCGGATAATCTCGGAAGGGAAATAACGAGTTCCTGGCTGGCTGTCAATATCGCCGATATAGATGATATGTCTGGAAAATGCCCGCAGCAGGGACAGGGACTCAAGTCGTTTTCTTGGCTGCACGCCTGAGACAAAGATTAAATTCGTATATTGCTCCTTGGGGTGCTCTGCCAAATACGCTGATACAGAATCTACCGAGGGATCATAAAGCCGTACCTGAAGCAGACCGTCCAAAGCTTCAAAAAGATCCTTCTTCTGGGCAATTCTAATCCTTCTGCAGATTCCATGCGCCTCATCATACCAGGCCAGGTAATGCATCTGGCCTGCCAGCAGGAAGGTATAAGACAGGGATAAGGTGCATTCAAGCATGGAATCCATAAAAGGCAGAACTTCTTCCGTGCCCGGCATGCTCAAATCCACAAAGAGTAAAACCGAACAGTTCATAGGATCACTGAATTCCTTGATCATCAGCTGATCCTGCTTCAGACTAAGCTTCCAGTGAATTCTCTGCTGCCGGTCCCCTTCCCGGTACTCACGGATGGAAAACACCTCCGAAGGATCATCACCGCTTTTATAAGGGGAGTAATAATCACTTTCAATGAGGCTGCCGTTGCGACTTGCGAATTGGCTATCGGGCAGCTCGTAATACTCAGGTAATATGGCCACCTTCAGCTCACTCTTATTTTTTCTCTTCAGTGAAAATAGCTTCATATAATCGTATATACGAAATCCATGAAGACTAATCTCCAAATTACCGGCATAATCCGAAAGAAGATTGCAGATGACGGATGCTTTTGTTTGGGCACCTATGGAAACTGTAAAATTCTTTTTGTATTGTACAGAGGAATAAGCATTCCGAAATGTAATATAAAGCTTGATATTTGAGATGGGAAATACGGTGGGGTTATCAAGCTGAACAGAAACCGGCACCACCTCTCCCTTTTTTACTACATGCACCACTGAAACCAGGGAAGCATTTACCTTTCCATAGAGATAGCTTACCAAGGCAAACATCAATAAAGGCAAAACCGCCATGGTCAGGAACAGGATTGTCATATAGTAAGTGTTGTAAAGAATCGATAGTAAGCCAACAACAAATAAAAGCAGCAGATACCGCACTAAATTACGAAGCATCAATTCACCTGTGCCTTTCTAGTATAAACGGGTCTCCCTGGAGATAATTCTGGGAGCCTTCACAATACGCAGGATATCCTCAAGAAGGTTGTCCACCGTAACATTATTCACCCTTGCCTTGGCCTTTAGGATCATTCTATGAGCCGCCACATCCTTAAAGACTGCCTGCACATCAGAAGGTATCACATACTCTCTTCTATTAAGAAAGGCCATGGCCTTTACCATATTCATCATAGCCAGTGTTCCGCGGGGGCTGACACCCAGCTCTACCAGCGGGTTCTCGCGGGTCTGCTGCACCAGCAGGGTAATATATTCATAGATGGAATCATGAACGAATACATCCTCTACCATGTTCTGCATGGCGAGAATATCTTCCTTTTCCACCACACGAACCACCTTATCCAGAGGATTGGAATTCTGTCTTTCCTTCAGAATCCCAATTTCACTCTTTAAATCCGGATATCCGATGGAAAGTCTGATCATAAAACGGTCCAGCTGGGATTCCGGGAGCATTTGTGTACCCACTGAGCCGATGGGATTCTGGGTAGCCATTACCACAAAAGGCTTGGGTACCTCCCTGGTGATACTGTCTACGGTAACCTTACCCTCCTCCATTACCTCAAGCAATGCGGATTGGGTCTTAGATGAGGTACGGTTGATCTCATCCGCAAGAAACAGGTTGCACATGATCGCACCTGGTTTGTACTGATAGTTTTCTCCCTGTTTATTAAATAAATGAAAGCCCACCACATCTGTGGGCAGAACATCCGGCGTAAACTGCAGTCGATGATACTCAAGAGCCATCGCTTTTGAAAACGCCAGAGCCAGGGTAGTCTTGCCAACACCGGGAAAGTCTTCTAACAAAATATGTCCTTTTGCCAATATTGCAGTCAGAACCTTCTCAATAATAATCCTTTTGCCGATTACAACCTTATTTACTTCATCCATAATCTGTATTGCTTTGCCGTTATAAGGCACCATCTGCTACACGTCCTCTCATATAGTCTGATATTGTACACAGATTAGGGGTTGGGGGGCCTGCTGCCCTCGAAGTCAAATTATTTACACGTCCATATATGTACCCGGACTAATCTGTTTTTTTGATTATAACATATTTTTACAAGAATTCAACTTATTCAGTCTTTTATATTGACTTTGCCCACGAATCGTATAAAATTATCTTCATGGGAGAGAAACGTAAAATAACGGAGGTAGCAAAAAGGTGAACAAATCAAAAAAAATCAAGAAAAACACATCAGAAGTAGTAATCCATGACAAAAAGAACGACAGAGTGGTTAGTCCGAAAGTTTTAACCATTTCCTCCATTGTTTTTGTAATCATATTGATTGGTGCATTGTTATTTGACCAGCTGTATGAGAGCACATTACTTACTGTGGACGGCAAGAAGTTTCATTTGAGTGATTTATCCTATTACTTTTACAATGTGGAAGCTCAGGTAGATTATTATGATCAGATTTTTGGCGGCACCGGGGGATACTGGGATATGCCTTTGAGTGACGAAGATACTACCACGGTCAGAGATCAGGCAAAACTGGATGCCATCAATACCGCTTTATATAACGAGGTTCTTTATAGTGAAGCTATATCTGAAGGTTATGCTTTAACCGATGAGGAAAAGACAAGCATTGAGGATAACGTGAAAACAATGTTAGAAAGTGAATTAAGTTCAGAAGTAATTAAGAAAAATAATTTTACTAAGGCTTATTTGACTGAACTTGTAAGTAAGACAACCTTAGTAAACCGCTACCGTGAGGACAAGATTGAAGCACTGGATATCGACGATGAAGCAATTAAGGCCGGTATCAATTACGAGCAGTACAGACAGTATAACCTGGAATACTTCTTTACCTCCAAGAAGACCACCGATGAAGACGGTAATTCTATTGATAAAACCGAGGAAGAGAATACAGCTTCCGTGAACAAGCTGAAGGAATATGCTGCAAATGCAAAGACTGCAGAGGATTGGTCCGAGTTCCTTCCTGAGGAGGAAGAGGAT
>JAJUHH010000100.1 GCA_029267975.1 Clostridiales bacterium | reverse complement strand
CTCCGGTATTGTCCGCAAGCGATCTTCCTCCGGTATTGTCCGCAAGCGATCTTCCTCCGGTATTGTCCGCAAGCGACCTTCCTCCGGTATTGTCTGCTAGCGATCTTCCTCCGGTATTGTCCGCAAGCGATCTTCCTCCGGTATTGTCCGCAAGCGACCTTCCTCCGGTATTATCTGCTAGCGACCTTCCTCCGGTTTGGTCCGCTTAATCGATAAAAAAACCAGTATCTACTTCATAATGCTGTAAAATATGCTCTTTTATTAATTGCTTAATCAGCAATAATTGCATAGCTGAAGCGATATAATACGCTTTTTTTAGCAAATTCAAGCGTTCCTCATAACTATCAGTGTGCATTGCTCCTTTACTTAATAACTGCTCATCATTCCAAGCAACAGCATACAACAAATAAGGGAGTATATTACCTAGCTTGTATTGTTTACATATCAATATACCTTCATTTGCTATTTTAATTGCCTTATCATGCTCACTGATCAATCCATACCATTTGGATAAATTAGTTGCAATGGTTACTTGTAATATAGCTCTTTGCTCTTCATCCATGTAACTTAGCTTCATAGCATGATAAGCATCCTGTATGATGTTAATTGCTTGTGTAAAATCTTTCTTTTCCGCATAAGCAATTGATATGTTAATGAGCAACATGGCCTCATTAAAACTCAAGGGCCAATTTGCTAACGATATTAGTCCGTAGTTAGGAATTGTTAGCCTAATAGCCCGCTCGAATCCTTGTAAATATTCATCCGTACTTATTTTGGTTAAGTTATAATTTACCAGGCTCTCAGCCCGAATTAAAAATTGCTGGTCCAACACGGTATTGCCGATGGTTTTCTTAATCTCGGCCAATACCGTTTCAGCTTTATGAAATTCATAGAGCTTAATATGATCCTCAAACTCCTTCATCTTTTCCAAAACCTTAAAATCAGAAACAGAGAGCATGGAATATGCTCTCTCTCTGAATCGTCCCATACGTCCCATTAATAGCTCGTAGACATCCCGGCTGGGATTCTGGTTACCGTTCTCGATTCTGGATAGCGTCTCAGCGGAACATATTTGATCACAGAGCTGTTCCTGCGTTATAGATAAGGATTTTCTGGTCATACGGATAATATCACCTAATCGATATCTTCCCATTGATATTCCTCCTTAAGATGATTTTTGATCATTTGTGCTTTCTCATCCTCTTCACAAAAATCAAAAACATAATAAGCATGTAAAAACAACTTCAGGCACTCATTTTTGTCAGCAACATATTGCTGCTTCTTCATAAGATATTCTGTTGTTTGTGCTTTAATGAGGGACAACTCGCCAAGATAATCCATCTTGCGGTTGCCCCTGTTCTTTTCTAAGCCCCTATTACACATTTCCAAGGCTCGTTTCATGTCTTGATTCTGCATAAAGAATCTGCTTGCAATGACAGCAACCTTAGGATAAAGATTATAATTCTCCACCATGAAATTATGTGTATCAAGATATAACAGAATTTGCTCCAATATATCCTTAGCTCTGCCATACATCTTCGCTGATATCATGTGTTGGATTAAGTCTATTATGATATGTAACTCACTGTTACTTAAAAAGTAATCATTAATTTCGTTGGTTTTGAAATCTGGCACAGTATATAAGATTGCTTCCATAAATAAATCAATGGTGGTATCCGCAGATCCGCCATCCAATTCATTTAATAATGCACGACAATTAATGATAAACTGCATATGGACATTTCCCTTGGATGCAGCAATTTTCTCATATTCCTTTAACATTACTGCTGCCGTTTGATGCTTCCTATCATTGATCAGCCTTTTGATCTCTTCTCTCATTTGGTATATGACGTAGTCAAATTCCGTTAAAATAAGCTCAAACTGATTAGGCGTTCTTCCCAATCGCTCAAGTAAGGTTTCAAGTAGTAAGGAGTCCACATCCCTCTCACCTGCTTCAATTCTGGATAAGGTAGCTACGGAACATAAGCCCTTGCATAATACCCCCTGGGAGATCTGTAATGTTTCGCGAAAATACTGAATTGCGGAACCTATTTTATTATTCTCCATTTCAAGTTCTTTGGCCATTATTTGTCCACCCTCTATTATTCGTAACGATAATTATAGAGTATCATAACGAAGTGTTATCTTCAATTATAATTCCCGCTTTTCGGACAATTTTCTTTACAATTTTACAGGTAAAATCGGCAAATCTTACACTTTTCCTATACATTCCTTCCAATAATTCCTCTGCATCAGAGTATCTTTTTATCCTATACGATAAAAAAAGAATTTACCATATAAGTAAATTCTTTTTCATCTATATTACACTATAGTGTTACTTCTGCCACGCTATCAACAGCGGAATCAGCAACATTTATCTTTACAATCACATTCATTCATAATTACGGAAGCTACTTCCTGTCCCTTCAGATAACCGCAAGCTGCAAGACCGGCTCTGACAACAGCACTCCAGGCCTTTACAGACAACTCAAAGCTGCTTCCGTCATCTAACATCACCTTACATGCATTCTGCATAACACATTTTTCAGGGTAAATGATTCGGTACATATTCTTACGGCTGATCGCACCAATCTCCTCCAGCGTATTCACCATTCTATACACAGTCGCCAGACCAATGCTTGGATCAATGGAGGACACCTTATAATATATCTCCTTGCAGCTGGTACATTCATTCTCAAGGATGGTATCAATGATAAGCTTTCTTTGCTCTGTTATCCTTCCGCCCTGCTCCCGTAATTTCATCAGTATCAGTTCTTTATGCATGTTTGTCTTATGGTATGTTTTATTCTCACGCGCTTCTCTTATCATAGCTTCCTCTTATCTATATCAATGCTGTTTTCTTCGTTTAAACCAGCGGATCAATTCATAAATTCCGACGCCTACCAAGTAAATAATTAAAAAAGAACCCATTCCATACAGAATGGAATGAAATGAATCACCCATACTTACTTCACCTTATTTTCACTTGACACAGAGCTGCTGCAGCCACAGCAAGCGGAACTTCCACCGCTGCATCCGGGGCAGCCGCCAGACTCCTTTTGTCTTACTCTTCTTACGATTACATAAACAATGTAACTTACCACAGCTAGAACTATGATAATATTTACTGCATTATCAACTAACCACATAGGAAAGCCTCCTTTTTGAATACGATGTTGCCTTTGATGAATGGTTATATATTTGCCGCGCTGCTTCCTGGCGACCAAGTTATATGGTCAGGAAACAGCGCGGCAATGTTTGCTTAAGCTACAGATCTTCTGACTACAACCTTAGAGTTCTTGTACGGATCGGGACGGAACAGCATATATGCCATAAATGCCAATACGACAAATGCAACAACGGTTCCGATACCAAAGGTACCGTATACAATCAGGCTGCCAATCTGGAATATCATTAGTGAAATCAGATATGCAAATACATTCTGGTAAATAAGTGCAAAGGTAAACCACTTCCTGTCATTTAGTTCCTTGGACATAGTACTGATTGCTGCAAAGCAAGGGGAGTCTAAAAGGTTAAAGATCAGGAAGGAAAATGCTGCTACTGCGCTTGGCAGCATGACGCTTGCAGAACTCCAAAGAGAAGCGTCTGCCTCTGTGGCTTCTTCACCCAGACCACTTAAGATACCGATGGTTGATACGATACTTTCCTTTGCTACAAAGCCTGAAAGTGAAGAAGCAACTGCCTGCCAATTACCAAAGCCAAGAGGTGCAAAGATCGGAGCAATAAAACCACCGATGATCGCTAGTAAACTCTCTTCTGCTTCTACCAAGCCAAAGCCTTCCGCTCCAAAGCCAAAGCTAGATAAGAACCACATGATAACACAAGCTAAGAAGAGAATAGTTCCGGCTTTCTTTAAGAAGCCCTTTAATCTTTCCCATACATGTAATAAGACACCTTTCATGGATGGAATATGATAAGGAGGAAGCTCCATGACAAAGGGAGCTGCCGCACCGGAGAAGGGCTTTGTCTTCTTTAATATAATAGCGGATACCAATACTGCCACGATACCAATGAAGTACATGAGCGGTGCCATCCACCAGGCTCCCCCCATCATTACACCTGCGATTAATGCAATAACCGGCAGCTTTGCACCACAGGGAACAAAGGTTGAGGTCATAATGGTGAGTCTTCTGTCATTATCATTTTCAATTGTCTTGGAGGACATAATTCCAGGTACGCCACAGCCTGAGGATATCAACAAAGGGATGAAGCTCTTACCGGAAAGACCAAATCTACGGAATACCCGGTCCATAACAAAGGCAATACGGACCATATAGCCGCAATCCTCTAGAATTGAAAGGAGGAAGAAGAGGATTGCCATCTGAGGTGCAAAACCAATAACGGCACCGACACCGCCGATAATACCATCAACCACCAGACTTACTATGGTTTCAGAGGTTCCAACATTCTCTAAGAAGCTGGCAACTCCAGGTTGTATCCATTCCCCAAAGAGTGTATCATTGGTCCAGTCCGTAACAATGGTTCCCAGAGAGGTAACAGCTATGTAGTAAACAGCAAACATAATGAGTATAAAGATCGGGATACCCAGTATGCGGTTTGTTGCGATCATATCAATCTTATCAGAGGTTGTCAGTTTCTTTGCTGATTTCTTAACGGTCACCTTGACCAGCTTTTGGATATATTCATAGCGCTCATTGGTAATGATGCTTTCTGTATCATCGTCCTTTTCCTGCTCCATCCGACTGATGATCTCGTTGTTAGACTTTTGCTGATCCGCGGAAATGGACAGCTGCTCCATCACCTTACTATCCTTTTCAAACAGCTTAATCGCATACCATCTGCGTTGCTCCTTCGGAAGGTCGACAGGAAGGGTCTCCTGGATCTGAGCGATTGCCTTCTCTACATCATCTGCAAATCTCTTCTCAGGAAGCTTTACTTCTTTAACCTTAGCCAGGGCTATGGCTTTCTCAGCAACTTCACGGATACCTTGATTCTTCAAAGCGGAGGTCTCTATGATTTCACAGCCAAGCATTGCTCCCATTCGCTTCTCATCAATCTTATCCCCGTTCTTGCGAAGCAGGTCAATCATGTTAAGAGCAATCACAACAGGAATTCCAAGCTCCATGAGCTGTGTGGTCAAATACAGGTTTCTCTCGATATTGGTGGCATCCACCAGGTTAATAATCGCATCCGGCTTTTCCTTCAGCAGATAATCCCGGCTTACGACCTCTTCCAGTGTATAGGGTGATAGGGAATAGATGCCGGGCAGGTCGGTGATGATAACCTCTTCTCCGCCTTTTCCGTTCTTATACTTGCCTTCCTTTTTTTCAACAGTTACACCCGGCCAGTTTCCAACATATTGGTTCGCACCGGTCAATGCATTAAACATTGTGGTCTTACCACAGTTCGGATTACCTACCAGAGCAATTCTAATAGACATATCATTTCCTCCTGATTCCAAGTCTGATTATATTTAAGTTAGCTTAAACTAACTTCTGTTCAAAAAAATAACAGTGATTGCAGCTTACTCCACAATGATGTTTTCTGCATCCTGTTTCCGTATACTAAGCTCATAGCCTCGAATGGTTATCTCCACCGGATCACCTAAAGGTGCGACTCTTCTTACATAAATCTCGCATCCCTTTGTGATACCCATGTCCATAATGCGACGCTTGAATGCACCTTCACCGTTCAACTTGGTAACCTTTACTGTCTGCCCAATTGCCACCTCACGCAATGTCTGCATCTGAATACTCCTTTCCCTATTCTTTTTCTTCGAAATGAGCTGTGTCTCGCTAAATCATGATCTTCGTTGCCATCTCTTTATTAATGGCGACTCTGGAATCCTTGATATTCACGATAAGATTCCCATTAAATTCAGATATAACGGTAACCTCGCTGCCAACAATAAAACCTAGATTGGCAAGAAAACGTCTGGTATCTTCCTGTCCACCGATCTTCTTAATTTGATTAACTTCTCCACATCTGGCAAATGTTAATGGCATACTGGCTCATCTTCCTTCTTTCAATATGTAGGATATTAATTGATAATGACTCTCAATAATATCTTTTCAACAGTAGTATAGTCCTACTGCTGTCCGTTGTCAAGATAAATTTTGATAATATTTCTCATTTTCAATAATATTTGTAAATGCTGCCATTGATTCCTGTAAGGCTGTTATACTCGCAGGCAAGATCTGATGTTAAGCTCCTGGCAAATGTTCCTGCATAAGGATGCTTTTGCCTAATTACACCAGGCCTACTGACCATTTGATATTCCTCTTTTACTATGCTATACTAGCGATGTAGGTAATCGTTATCTACTTATTTTAATATTAGAGGTGCTCTACCATGCAAATGAACGAATCATCAGAGAATTATCTTGAAACCATATTAATACTCAGCAACCGTTTGCCGGCTGTTCGCTCCATTGATATTGCTAACGAGCTGGCGTTTAAAAAGTCCAGTGTCAGTGTGGCCATGAAGCATCTGCGCGAAAATGGCTTTATTACGGTGAATGACAACGGCAATATCCTGCTTACACCGGAAGGCCGTCAGATTGCTGAGATGATCTACGAACGACACACTCTGCTGACAGGTTGGCTTGAATCCCTTGGTGTGGACAAAAAAACGGCAGACACGGATGCCTGCCGCATAGAACATATGATAAGTAAGGAAAGCTTCGAAGCAATTAAGAAATTCTTATCTGGCCTTCACTAGGAAACGATTACCCTCGCAGATAACCAGCTTCTGCCCTGCTGTTTTGTTCGTAATCCAGTCCATCTCTTCCGCACTTAAATTAAACTGTTGTTTCAGGACGGCTACCTTTCCTGCAGAATGGGAATATAGCTCATAGTAACCGGATACTTTGCGGAAGTTTGATTTCTTGGACAGGAAGGTCAGGGTATCTTCGATCACTGATGTAATGACAAACCCATGAACCTTAGCCATCTTATACATCATTAATAAGTATTTATCGTAGTGTAAGAAGAGGCTGTCTCCGTCGTCAATCAGGAGTCTCGCACCGGTAATAGGGGCATTCCCGTTTAACCTGGTCCAGAAATCTTCCACAGCCATCAGGCGGTATAGATCTGTTTCTTCTTTCGCTACATTGGTCAAATCATAGATTACAAGCCTATAGCTTCCGATATTGAACTGATCCTTTCCGGCAGCCAGCTTCCCTAACTCGCTCACTGCCTTGGACAACTCCTCAAGCTCCTTAAGGAAGGTATCCTTTAACAGTATGCTGTCAGACTGTATAGGGGTAATATTTAGCTCCAGTGCAATATCATGAAGGTCAGTTTTAATTGCAGCCAGCTTTTTATCTATTTTCTTATTCTGATAGGTCTCAATCATTTCCTGAAAGGCATTTGCATATTGGCTCCAGTTTAAGTCGCCGCAGTCAATACAGAGCTTCAGCATGACCTGTTCTATGAGATATTTTTGCAGACTGGTCAGCTTTGGCAGCTTCGAGCCAATAAGGAGCTTGGCAAGACCAAACTTTATCTTACTCAAAAATACCACATCCTGCTCACTCATATCGCCGGCATCCTGAATAAATAAGGGATTGAACGGCTCTTTTGCCAGATCAATGACAATCCCCTCATACTTTTCAGTCAGTTCCTGAAAATCCTCACTTCTGCTGATCACAAATACAGTTCCTTCGGTGTTCTCCAGCACATGCTCTATCTCCCGCTGCAATGCACTGGTTTTGCCGCTACTCTTCGGACCGAAATAAAAACCACTTCCAAGAGATATCATATCTCTTCTTTGTTGAAAGATTTGTACAGCCATAACCCTGACCTCCCCATTTGGAATGTAAAAAAACATAAATGTATCAGTTTTACCCGGACACTGAAAGAATGTCCGATCCCAATTACATCTATATTATGCCAGATTTTTCTTTATATGTATATATGAATTTCTATACTTTTAAGATCAGTCCCAGGGTAAATATATACTTTTTCATTCAACGGTAGACATATTCTATGATCATTGCACATTCAGAACACCCCCTTAAGAGCAAATATGGGCTGTTGCATTATGAAGAGAAAAACAGAAGGAAAGAGCAACATCTATCCCTTTCCTTCTTTAATAACCTGAACTGATCTGTTAACTTACCTATGCATAATACTGAGCCTGGGTGCGCCACATGGTACTGTATAATCCTCCAAGCGCTTCTAATTCCTTATGGGTACCGTATTCCACCAGCCTGCCCTTATCAAATACAGCGATCCGGTCACAGAAACGACAGGAGGAAAGTCGATGTGAGATATAAATTGCCGTTCTGTCACTGACCAATTCATTAAACTTGGTATAGATCTCAAACTCAGCGTAAGGGTCTAAGGCCGCTGTGGGCTCATCCAGTATGACAATGGGAGAATCCTTATAGATTGCCCTTGCAATTGCAATCTTCTGATTTTCTCCGCCGGATAATTCAACTCCATCCTTATCGAAATTTTTATAAATGCTGGTATCGACTCCGGCATCCAAAGCCTCAATCCTGTCAGCAATTCCGGCTTTCTTTAAGGCAGTGTTCAGTCTCTCCATATCCGCTTCTTTGTTAAATGCAATATTCTCCTTAATGGAGAAGGAGAACAGCTTAAAGTCCTGGAATACCACTGCCAGCAGAAGGTTATATTCTTCAACCCCATACTCCTTAATGTTTCTTCCATTCAACAGAATCTCCCCCTCCTCCGGTTCATAGAGCCGGCAGAGAAGTTTGATAAAGGTCGTCTTTCCCGCACCGTTTTGTCCGACGATGGATAACTTTTCTCCGTTTCTTATGGTCAAGGACACATTTCTCAGGGTATATTCCGAACTCCGGGGATATTTGAAGG
>JAJUHH010000099.1 GCA_029267975.1 Clostridiales bacterium | reverse complement strand
GGTTTGGGAATTGGCCTTCAGGAAATGGGAATAGCTGCGGCAATTTCTGACTTCCTGCACCAGATTACTGATCTGCTGCATGGGCAGCAGGATATTGTTCTTATTCTTCTGCTTTGCTATTCTATCATAGCCGCTGCTTTGGGCGACCTCTATATTAACACTTAATCGGTTGGCATATCTGGCAGAGCGTTCGATCAAAGCAGGATCCACACCGGGCATAATCTTAGCATGGATATAACCTTTATAATATCGCTCCTGTCGCAGGATGCGCATAGTTTCTATGATGATTTCCTGGGTATAATTCGCATTCTTGTAGATTGCCGAGGTGATAAAGATACCATGACCTCCGCTTTCTGCCTGATGAAGGGCAAGATCGGCCAGTTCCCCTGGGGAGCTGCAATAACGGCTTACATTCTCCCTGCTGGCACGGCAGCCACAGTAGGCACAGTTAAAGCTGCACTGGTTGGAGAGAAAGACCTTGGGCACCTTGGGTGGTGTATGGGCTGCATGAATATCGGAAAACACAGACAAATCGGGTAAACTCTCTGCACTGAAACAGGACGGATCGTCAGAAAGCTTTGGATCTGCTACATCAAATCTGGCATCCTGCTGCATTTGGATAAGCTTCTCAGGAAGGGATAAGTTCTTATCATGATGAATAGAAACCATAATTATCTACCTCTGGACCAATAGAAGGGTTAAAAATCACTGCAGCTTCATAATAGCATAGGATCCCGAGAAAGTCAAACATATGTTCGAAAATATCGACTGCCAATGCAGATACAGTTCACAGGTCTTGACTTCATGTTAAGCTTCAGGCAAAGGTTCCTGCGCGGAGACGGGGTTGTCAGGAATATTTCTGCGGTCTGTAAGGGGGGCATGTCCAATGTGCTTGCGGTAGGCCCGGTAGAAGACAGAGTAATCACGAAAGCCTGACTGAGCAGCTGCCTCTGCAGCAGAGGCCCCGTTAATCAGCAGCTGTTGTGCATAGATCACCCGTTTATAAATTAAGTAATCTCCGATGGTGGTTCCGGTAGCTTTACGAAAGACCCGGTTTAAGTAATGCTTGCTGATACCGAAATGCTTCGATAAGCGATCCAAAGTGATATGATCCGTCAGATTTTGATTTAGGTAAGCGATAATATCCGTAATGACACCTGAAGTACTGGGTTCTACCTGAACAGAGGAAAGGGTCTGACACATAACGGTCAATTGGGCCAAAATAGCCTCAACATAAGTGGGAAGCAGTTGATTGCGGATGATCTCGCTCTGATCAGATAAGGCAGCCAGAGCTTCGAAAAAGCTTTGGAACTGATAGGACCCCGTATTCTCATAATATACCTCTTTAGCGGAATGCTTCTCATTGTTTGGAAATGCAGCCAATAAAAGAGGACGGCGCTCCGTATTTAAAAGGTTTGGATTAAGGTGAAGAGTGATGCGTTTGTAAGGCCGTGCTGATTTTACCTTTACTCCATGAAAGACCAGGGGGGATAACAGAAGAATGCTGTGAGGGGTAGGATGATATAATTTTCCTTCTACCAGATAATCCACATCACCCTCCAGAAAGTAATAAATCTCGTATTCCTTATGGCAGTGGATCTGATAATCGGTCATTGGCTCCATGGTAACGCTTTGGGAAAAATGAACCATGTCTGTTGAAATTACGCGGGATGCAGGCATTTTCGCACCTTCCTGTCAATGAAATATATATGTGGGCCATCTCTGCTTCTGCCTTTACTTCAGAGGCAAGTTAGCAAGTATATTTATTATAAAAAATCAGAGCGATATTTGCAATATAAGATATCTCTTTTGCAATGGTGAATTCCTGCGAAGTTTACTATAATGAAGGAAAATACAAAAGTATAAAAAGGAGATGTAATCTATGATTTTAGGGGCACAATTATTTACAGTACGTTCTTACACTCAGACAGCAGCGGATTTGGACTGCACACTGGAGCAGATTGCAAAAATGGGATATACCACAGTACAGATTTCAGCAATCGGCAGAGACATTCCGGCAGCAACAGTAAGAGAGATTTGCGATAAGCATAATCTTAAGATTGTTGTAACACACAGCGATCCAAACCGTATTTTAAATGACACAGATCGTTTAATTGAAGAGCATAAGGTGATGGGATGCAAGTACATCGGAATGGGTGCCATGCCGGATAAGTACAGAACAGAGGAGTGGATTGAGCATTTTGTAAAGGATTATCTTCCTGCAGCAAGAAAGATCAAGGAAGCCGGACTGCTCTTAATGTATCACAATCATGCCTTTGAGTTCCAAAAAGTAAATGGCGGAAAATACATTTATGATTATCTGGTTGAGGGATTTGCTCCGGATGAGCTTGGTTTTATATTAGATACCTTCTGGTTCCAGGCAGCCGGTACAGATGTTATTGAGTGGATTGAAAAACTGAAGGACAGAATTCCCTGCGTACATTTTAAGGATATGGCTGTCGTGAAAAATGATTCCATTATGGCTCCTGTTCTGGAGGGCAACATTAACTTTAAGAAGATCCTTAAGGCTTTGGAGAACACCAGCTGCGAGTATATTCTGGTTGAGCAGGACGTATGCCAGGAAAGTCCTTTTGTATGCCTGAATAAGAGCTATCAGAATCTGGCGAAGTTAGGGTTAAAATAAAACAGACAGGAAGAAGAAAGGGTTAAAAAATATGGATAAGGTACGTCTTGGAATAATCGGTATTGGTAATATGGGAAGCGGCCACTGCTACACCTTGTTAAAGGGTGACGTTCCGGATATGGTAATCAGTGCGGTAGCAGACCTGAAGGAAAGCAGAAGACAGTGGGCGAAGGAAACCTTGCCGGAGGATGTAAAGATATATACCACAGGGGAGGAATTAATTGAATCCGGAACTTGTGATGCCGTACTGATCGCAACTCCTCATTATGATCACCCTAGGTATGCGATTATGGCTTTCGAGCATGGACTCCATGTAATGTGTGAAAAGCCTGCCGGTGTTTATACCCTGCAGGTAAGGGAGATGAATGAGGCTGCAGAGAAGGCAGATGTTGTGTTTGCAATGATGTTTAACCAGAGAACGAACCATGTTTATCGCAAAATGCATGAGCTGGTACATAGCGGACAATACGGTGCGATTAAGAGAGTAAATTGGATTATTACCGATTGGTATCGTACCCAGGCTTATTATAACTCCGGTGGTTGGCGTGCTACCTGGGATGGAGAAGGCGGCGGAGTTCTACTGAACCAGTGTCCTCACAATCTCGACCTGATTCAATGGATCTGTGGTATGCCAAGTAAGGTTCAGGCCTTCTGCCACGTTGGAAAATGGCACGATATCGAGGTAGAGGATGATGTTACTGCATACCTGGAGTATCCTAACGGTGCGACAGGTGTATTCATCACCACCACAGGCGATGCGCCCGGTACCAATCGTTTTGAAGTGACCTTAGAGAAGGCAAAGCTGGTATGTGAAAACAACAAGCTGATGGTATATGAATTAGAGGTCAGTGAAAGAGAATTCTGCTTTACAACTACAGAAGGCTTTGCAAAACCCCAGGGTAAATGGGTCGAAGTTGAGACTGACGGTGCGAATCCCCAGCATGCGGGAGTACTCCGCGCCTTTGCAGGAAGGATATTAAGAGGTACCCCTCTGGTTGCTGAGGGTAAAGAAGGAATTAACGGACTTACCTTATCTAATGCAATGCATCTGTCCAGCTGGCTGCAGAGTCCTGTCACACTTCCTCTGAATGAAGAGCTTTTCCTTGAAAAGCTGAATGAACTTCGGGCAAATTCTAAAAAGAAGACCAATGTCATAGAGGTAACCTTTACTACAGAAGGTTCCTATGGCAGTCAGAGAAGTTAAATGGTATAATGACAGATAGTGATCAGAATATACCATTTGGAGGGTACTGTGATGAGAATTGCAATCATCGGGTGCGGCAGCATTGCTGCGACCCATGCACAATGCTTAAAGAAATTAAGCGGCTTGGATCTGGTTGCTTTTGCTGATATCAAACCGGAAAGAGCCATAGCTTTTGCTGAGAAATACGGCGGTAATGCTTATGCTTCTATGGAAGAGCTCTTGGCACAGGAGACGGTGGATGCCATACATATCTGTACCCCGCATTATTTGCATACCCCTATGGCGGTATACGGATTAACCCACGGAGTACATGTATTTATGGAAAAGCCTCCGGTAATATCAAGAGAACAGCTGCGAGAGCTGAAAGAGGCTGTAAAGACCTCAGAAAGGCAGCTGGGCTTGTGCTTTCAGAACCGCTATAATCCTGGCGTGATCAAGGCCAAGGAACTGCTTGCTTCAGGGAAAGCAGGCAAGATTAAGGGAGCCAGAGGTATTGTCACCTGGAGTAGAACGAAACCCTATTATACAGAGAGCGGCTGGCGGGGTAGTCTTGAGATGGAAGGCGGCGGAGCGCTCATCAATCAATCCATTCATACCCTTGATTTAATGCATTATCTGATCAATGACAAAGCGGTCAAGGTAGATGCGGTGATTGGCAATCATCATTTGAAGGGTATTATCGAAGTTGAAGATATGATGTCAGCTTATGTTACCTATCCGGAAGCTGTGGGATGCTTCTACGCAACAACTGCCTACAGTGCAAATCCGGCTCCCCTCATTGAGCTGGACTGTGAAAATATGACCATACGTATAGAGGAGCTGAATATAACCTGCTTCCATAAGAATGGTGAGACGGAACATATTCAGCTGGTAGGTAAGCCCGGGTACGGCAAAAGCTATTGGGGTGCAGGGCATGAGGATTGTATCCTTGATTTTTATGACAGTATCAAAGCAAACCGTAGATTTTCCCTTGATCTTGATACCATGGAAAGTACCATTCTGTTAATGCTGGGCGCCTATGAATCAGCAAGAACAGGACAGGAGATTAAGCTTTTGTAACTATAGTCCAAGGAAGTTGAAGGACGGGAGAATACCATGAGAAAATCAGTACTGATCACAGGAGCTGCAAGAGGACTGGGACTGTGTTTTACCAGAAAATATTTAAAGGACGGTTTTTTGGTATTTGCGGGGAGCAGAGATCTTAAGGCAGCAAGCCTGATGGAATTACAGAAGGAATACCCTGATACCCTGATACCCCTGATGCTGGAAGTGACGGATACTGAAGCGGTAGCTGCAGCTGCCCGCACGGTTGCCGGGTATACAGCAAAGCTGGATATTATTATCAACAATGCGGCGGTTCATAACTCCAGTTCCTTTGAGATACTTGAGAAAGCAGATATTGACGACTGCCTGATGGTATATGATATTAACAGTCTGGGACCCCTTCGTGTGGTGAAGGAATTTCTTCCCTTCCTGCGCAGTAACCCAGGAGCCAAGGTAATCAATATTTCATCCGAAAGCGGAAGCATCAGCACCTGTGGCAGAGACAAGGAATTTGATTACTGCATGTCTAAGGCAGCACTCAATATGGCTAGCAAGCTGCTGTCAAATTATCTGAAGAAGGATCAGGTAATTGTGCTTGCAGTTCATCCGGGTTGGATGAGAACGGATATGGGCGGCAGTAAGGCAACACTGGATCCTTATGAAACAGCCTGCCGGCTGGTAGAGCTGTTTGAGAGCAGGAAGGACCTGGAGGGTCCGGTATTTATTGATAATCAGGGGAAGGAATATCCCTGGTAAAATCAAGCGATTATACACATTATAACAACAGTATACACATATAAGGATAGCCTTCCCCAGGTGTGGAGAGAAGCCTTTTGGTTTGACTTAACGTGAACCAGAGGGCTGCCCCACCTGGGGAAGGCTATTTTCACTAATAATTGGATAAAAAAGATGCAATCTATGGGAATGAATCTTTCCTTTTTGTAAAGTATAATCTCTATAAGTAAAAAATTCCTATAGAGGAACTATCATAATAGAACAGAGAAGAGGAAGGATACGACGTCTATGAAGCAGGAAATAAGACCTGGTTATGTCCCATATGAATACCGACATGCACCGGTACCCGGAGGGGGCTTTGTAACAGGCTTTTGTTTTCATCCCAGGGAGAAGGGCATCCTGTATGCCAGAACAGATATCGGCGGGGTATACCGTTATGATTTTGAAAGCAAGCGCTGGATTTCCCTGATGGACCATGTAAAGGAAACAGGCAAATGGGAGACTTACCCCCTATCAATAGCCCTGGATCCCCAGAATCCCGATTGGCTGTATATCATCAGCGGAGATTGGAAGAATAACTATCTATGTCGCTCAAAGGACAGGGGAGAGCATTTTGAATACTTGAGGCTTCCGACGGGTGTCCATGGCAATGCCCCGGGAAGAGCTACCGGAGAGCGTTTAATGGTTGACCCACACAATAGTTCCAGACTATACTTTGGCTCCCAGACAGAAGGGCTGTTTGTATCAGAGGACTACGGAGAGCATTTCCGGAAGCTGCAGGTCAGACCGGCTGGTGGGGAGGAAGAGACGGATATAGCCTTTGTATGGCTGGATCCAAGATCCGAGCGGGAGGGCTGCTGCCAGACCCTTCTTGCTGCGACCTCCGGGCAGGGCAATTCTACGGGCGGCACCATCCGTGGCAAGAGCTTATATTTGTCCACTGACGGCGGCAGGAGCTTTCAGGAGCTTCCCGGGCAGCCTGAGGCAGGGGAGTACGGTAATTATCCGGGCTTTGTGGGGCAGAGGGCTGCTTTTGTGAACGGATATCTGTTTGTTACCCTGGCTGCGGTGAAGAATTCCTGGGCCGGCTGGCGGGGCTATGCCTGTGACATGGGAGGGGAACAGCAGGGCTGTGTACTACGCTATGAGCTTTCTCCTGAGGGGGAGGTCCGATCTGTCGTATCTGTAACTCCGGGCGCAGATGTTTCTGATGTCAATCACACATCTCCTCTTATCCATGAGACCTGTGGCTTTGGCGGTATTGACGCTGATCAAAGGCATCCGGGATATTTGATCTGTTCTACCCAGGGCAGTAAAAACAAGGAGGAAAGAATCTTTCTTAGCACAGATTATGGGGAACACTGGAGCCCCATATTACAAGGGCTGACCGTTGGCAGGATGGACTTTGAGGGTGTGCCCTATATGAAGCCGGAATACAATAATCATGAGAACATCATTCACTGGCTTTCTGACTTAAAAATTGATCCCTTTGATTCAGCTCGAGCTGTGTTTAATACCGGCACAGGAATATTTATGACGGAAAACCTTCTTGAGGCAGCACAAGGAAGGCAGGTTACCTGGAAGGCTTGCTGCACAGGGCTGGAGGAGACCGTCCATCTGAATGTATATAGTCCTCCAAGGGGTGAGGTACAGATGATTGATATCCTTGGAGACCTGGGAGGCTTTGCTTTTACCGACCTGACAAGGCCGGCTGAGAATTCCTTTGCGGATGAGAAGGGGCATCGCTACATTACTTGCCTGAATGCGGACTATCCGGAGGAAAGGCCGGAGCTGGTGGCGGTGACTGCCAGGGGTAATTGGATCGGCAAAACCACAGGGGGCATCATATGGTCTGAGGACCAGTGCAGGACCTGGCGCAGATTACCTGATCCCCAGGGGATCAGTAAGAAAATAGATTCTCTGATTGCTGAGATCCGAAAGCCCAATACCAATGCAGGCTGGGTAGCCTTATCCGCTGATGGAAGGACCTTAATATGGAGTGTAGGGGATGGAATGTATCTGCCTGCCGATGCGGTGGTTTATACCGAGGACCTGGGCTGCACCTGGGCAGCATGTAAAGTATTTGATCTAAGGGGAGAAGGTTCTACCCTGAAAGTATTCTCTGACCGTGTTGACCCTGAGCTATTCTATGGTTTTGGAGAGGATAGCAGAATGTATCTGAGTACGGATCGGGGCAGGAGCTTTCATGAAATAGCCGTACCCAGGGAATTTCCTAAGCTGGAGCTGGGAGGAATTGATACAATCATGCCTGCCGAGATCCGGGTAGAAGCCGGAAAATGCGGAACCGTCTGGATCTCAACCGGGGAAGGAGGGCTTTGGAGGCTGCAATTTGATAAGCTGACAAAGAGAGCCTCATTTTTAAAGGTTTCGTGTGAGGGGGACAGTATCTATCGCCAGGGTATGGGCAAGGCTGCTCCCCACAGTGAATATAAGACCCTATATGTCAATGGCATCATTCAGGGAGAATACGGTTTTTATCGCTCCTTTGACGAGGGAAGGACCTGGCAGAGAATCAATCATGAGAGGCAGATGTATGGAGATATCAGAAGTATAACGGGGGATCCCAGGACCTTTGGACGGGTGTATATTGCAACCGGCTCCAGAGGTGTTTTGTGGGGTGAGCCCATAAAAGCTCAGCCTTAATTGCAGGAATAAGGAGGTTGCTATGAGATACGAAGTAAAGAATAATCGATTGATCTGTATTGACGGGGATCAGGTAATGTGGATTGAGCCCTGGGGTGAGAATTCCCTTCGGGTAAGAATGACCAGAGAAGCTAACATGGATCCAAATGATTGGTCATTGACAGACCCGCCCAAGCCACAGACGGCAGAGATTAAGATTGCCAAGGTGGATACCCTGGAGCCTTGGTACCGTCACAATCCGGAAGGACATGTAGAGCAACACACAATTGCAAGTATTACCAATGGGAATATTACAGCCAAATTCAATATCGAGGGCTGGCTCTCCTTTGAGAACTCCAGGGGAGAACTGTTAACCAAAGAGTACTGGCGAAACCGGGCCCGGATCGACCGTTATGCGGTACCCATTTGGGTTGGAGCCAGAGAATTAAAGCCGATCCCTGGGACCTCGGATTACCAGCTGACAGCACGCTTTGAAGCCTTTGAGGGGGAGAAGATCTTCGGTATGGGGCAGTATCAGGAAGGTAATCTGGATAAGAAGGGG
>JAJUHH010000098.1 GCA_029267975.1 Clostridiales bacterium | reverse complement strand
TACCACCATCTGCTCATAGATTCCCCGACTGATCATTTTATATATATCCTTCTGATCAAAGTCCGGGTCCGCATCCTTTGCCAGGCTGATCAGGTTAAACAGCAGATAGTTTAGATTGATCCGGATCATATCAGGTGCCGCTGCCAGTTCCTTCAGCTGTTGATAAACCTTATCAATCTTTTGATTAATGGTATCCGTCTCATGTTCCTCTATGGCCTGGAGAAGCTCATCCATAAGTTCCTTATCAACAGGAGTATGGCTTACATCAGGTCTGTTGTCGATCTCATCATAATAAGCTATGTTCTTGGATCCGGAAAACATCTGAAAGGTTCTGGCAATGGCGGCTGTTTTGCAGGATTCCGATATCTGGCTAATATCCTCCACCATCTGCCCGATATAAAGCAGGATGCTATAAGGAAGGGACTCAGACAGCCAGCCATAAAGCTTCTGGATGTAGTCTCTTTCGCCAAGACCTGCTGCCTCAGCCAGCTGCTTCACATAGACAAATCCAATTCTATAGACAGCCTCAGCTGGATTTGCTTCCATATAGGTATGGTAGCTGCAGTCACCCAGAAATGTACTTGCCCTGTCATAAACACGGCTTCTGACATCCATCCTTTCTTCCTGGGTAAGGGCAAGAAACTTCTCCTGGGTCATATCTATTTCAATGCTGATATATCTAACCTTTTCGCTGGCAGCAAGACGTCCTTTCACATAGGACAGACTATCCTGATAATAATTACCGGCCAGAAGATAGGACAGATGACGGTCAAATACAATTCTGTCTGAAACCTCCAGCTTCTTTTTATCTGCCACCCTACGAAAATATTTTTCTTTATAGCTTTCCAGAACCCGGATCAGCTCCTCCTTCTGGACAGGCTTCAGTACATAATCGACTACCTGGTACTTAATTGCCTTTTTGGCATACTCAAAATCACTGTAACCGCTGAGAATAATAAAATTAATCTTCTTAAATTTCTCCTCCTGGGATCTTTTCTCTCCTAATCCCTGATCCTGGGATAAAGATCCCGGGGATGCAGCATTCAGGGATGTATATGCTGGGGATGCAGCTTCCGGCAATGTATCTTCCGGAAGTTTATACTCCCTTATACACTCAATCAGCTCTAGTCCGCTCATATTGGGCATCCTGATGTCTGTGATCACCAGATCGATCTCATGTTTTAGCAGCAGCTCAAGCGCTTCCTTGCCGCTGGCGGCTTCTGCGCATACCGTAAAGCCCAACTGCTCCCAGTTAAGCAATATCTTAAGTCCCTGCCTGATGTAAGGTTCATCATCAACAATCATTACTCTGATCATATAAAAGCTCCTCCTCTGCCCTGTCTGTCTAGTTATTTGTCTCTCCTACCAGCTTCAGTGGTATCTTAATGGTAATATCGGTACCGTCCTCAGGCTTACTGTCGATCTCAAATTCCACCTGACTGTCACTGTACATTTTGAGCCTCAAGAAGGTATTTAAAATTCCTGTACTTTTTGCCTCTCCAAGCATCTGAATGTCCGCAGCAGCAATCATCCTGCGGATTTCTTCCAGTCGTCTTTCTTCAAAGCCTCTTCCGTTATCCGATATTTCTATGATTAGGCATGCTTCATTCCTCGTTACAGTAAGTGAGATGACTCCCTCATGCTCCGAGGTTTCAATTCCATGCACACAGGCATTTTCAACAAAATTACTAATGGTAAGCTTTGGTATTTTAAGCTGCTTACATTCCTCCATAACATAGTGAACGAATTTGATCTTATCTGCGTATCGGTATCTTTGGATATTGATATACCGTTCGATAAAATTCATTTCTTCCTCCACGGTGATATAATCCGCACCCCAGTTCAGGCTCTTTCGGAATAAGACAGCAAGCTCTCCGATGATATCCGCCGTCTCATTCTCCCCCTTGATCAGACTGCGCATCCTTATGGTCTCCAGAGTATTAAAAAGGAAATGAGGATTTACCTGACTCTGAATCGCATTTAATTCAGCCTGCTTTTTGGATAGCTCCAGGGCCTGCTTCTCCGCATTCTTTCTGAAAACCACTTCAATCAGCTCTTTGATACGAAGTACCATCATATTGTAGCTTCGGATCAAGATACCGATCTCGTCCTCCCCTTCTTCTGTATGTATCACTTCGAACTGTTCCTTCTCCACCTTGCCCATATGGGTTACAACCAGAGACAGTCTGTGACTGATGGATTTCCCCACCAGATAGATCTGTACAGTGGGAAAGACCAAGTTAAGCAGGATCAGAAATAGGAGTCCCTTATTCTGAAATAGGATGCTCCAGAAGGGGGTATCTTTTAAGAAAATGAGAATCTCCCACTCATCATTGCCAGCACTAAAGGTTTTGCTCATGGTCGGGTGTAATCCATCCAGACTGTCAGCATTTTCGAACATGCGCATACCGCTGGTGCCCGGCTGGTTAGAGAAGAGGATATAATCTTTATTCCTCACATAGATGCTGCCGTCTATCTTTTCGTTCAGTACATCCATTAACATTTCGTTATAATCCACATCAATCTTTAATACCTTTTCAACTCCCCGATTACCAAAATTATCAAGGGTACGCATGATGCTTATGGTACGGCAGGAACCGCTTCCAGGGATAAACTTCTTAGTTTCGTCATAGTAGATATAAAGAAAAATATCCTTACCGCTATTCTTATATTCCTGATACCAGTTGCTATCCTTGACAGATTTCAGAGTGGAGATCTTCCCTCCTCCGATCAGAGTATCATTATCCGCAAAAATCTCGATCTTATAAAGCAGACCGTAATTATAATTATAGCTCAAGCTGTTATTATCAAGCATTTTGGTGTATTCCTCATAGTATTCAATATTACTGGAATACTTTTTATTTAAAAACCTGTCCAAAATGTTGTCGGTATACATATTGTTGGTAAACAGGGTACAGGTATTGATGAATTCACTCAGATTGTATTCAACACGCTCGATGGCATGCTGCATTTCCCGGTAAAGACTCTCTTTATAGTTTGCGTTCACATTATACATTATAAAGGTATCTGTAACTATGATTGGGATAAGAACGCAGACTGCATAGATTAATAAGAGCTTATTCCTAATTGTCAGATTATTCAGAGTTGATTTAATCATGGTAAATCCCCCTCCCAAGGATAAGGTCAGACGTACTTACCATAATTCTACACAAAATAAAGCATCATATCAAGCAATTCCTACAAAAGAATAGCAAATACGGTGTCGGAATACAGCATATTTACCATGGGACTGGCAGGTGACCTTAAGCCCTGAACAGCGCAAGGCCAATCCATAAGCCTTGTCCTCCTGGCTTGCCAGTGATCATAATCTCACCCAATGATCAATCAATCCTATCTGCCATATTCTTAAGAATTTCTGTTTTTTTTATAAATAAATCAACCGCTTGTTTATAGAGTGTTTTTCTTTTTTTATACAGTTTTTATAATATAGTCACAATGTGTACACATTTCCATTTTATAATGTCCTTAGACAGTGATAAAACACTTTCTACTCCCACCCTATTATACGCTATAAAGCGCTTGGTAACACAAGCACAACAAAAAAGGAACCCTTGTCAGGTTCCTTTTTTGTTATTTGAAATATGTATCTAAAGCAAAACTGATAATGAGTGCCTTATCAATTTTCTTTAATACATCCCGGTCCAAATGACATACCTTTTCCTTTAATCTGGATTTATCAATGGTTCTGACCTGTTCCAACAAGATAACAGAATCCTTCACTATTCCATATTTCTCGGCATCTAATTCCACATGGGTTGGGAGCTTGGCTTTATTCATTTTTGATGTAATAGCCGCACATATCACAGTTGGGCTATGTTTATTACCGGTATCATTCTGGATAATCAAAACCGGTCTTACACCGCCTTGCTCCGATCCTACAACCGGTCTCAGATCAGCATAAAATATGTCTCCTCGTTTAATAACCACTTTATTCACACTCCAATTGTTACGCTAGCATTATTATTGCCACTTTCTTCGTGTGTATTCCATAAAGTGTATATGTTTTTAGAAGTCCATGTCATCTCTGTCGGTTTTTATCTATCGTTTAGGCTAGATATACCCTGGGAATTCTTACTCCAACCGTGCATACCAACTCATAGGCAAAGGAATGTGACCATAAAGCTAGTTCCTCTGCAGAGATAAATAAATCTCCATCTTTGCCAAGCAGTGTAACCTTATCCCCCTGCTTTACATCATCGATCTCTGTGACATCCACCATAAACTGGTCCATACAGATCCTTCCGATGATAGGTGCATACTGGCCATGAATGATTACCTTACCGCAGTTGGAAAGGTTTCTGGAATAACCGTCTGCATAACCTACGGGAACCGTTGCGATTTTTGTTTTCTTTCCGGTTATGTAAGTGGAGCCGTAGCTGACGCCAACCCCGGCTTCAACTTCCTTAACAAAAATGATATGGGATTTTATCTCCATGGCAGGAATTAAGCTGACTTCCCTTTTGTTCACCTCATCGGAGGGATAGATGCCATAGGTGACGATCCCACAGCGGACCATGTTAAAATAAGCTTCCGGAAGCTCAATTATTCCTGCACTATTGGCTATATGTTTCATCGGAATGACAATCTGCTCCTTCTGAAGCATATCGATAAAATTAAGGTATCTTCGCAATTGCTCCTTGGCACTGGTCTTATCAGTCTCATCTGCACAGGCGAAGTGAGAATAGATCCCCTCCACTGCTATGTGGTCAAGCGCAATAATTCTCTTTACCTCCTGGATACTTTCCTGGGTATCCTTAAAACCGATCCTTGTCATTCCGGTATCAACCTTGATATGGATCTTGGCTGTCTTTCCCTGACGCTCTGCTTCCCTGGATAAGGCCTCCGCCATCTCATATTGGAAGACGGTTTGGGTAATATCATAGGATACCAGAAGCCCATACTGATCCGGATGGGTGTATCCCAGAATTAGTATTGGGCTATCTACCCCTGCTTCTCTTAAGCGTATGGCCTCCTCGATAATTGCTACACCGTAGTAATCAGCCAGCTTCTCATCTTCAATGGCCTTCACTACCTCAGCAGCACCATGCCCGTATGCATCTGCTTTTACAACAACTAAGAGCTTGGTGTCAGAATTTATTTTTCTTCTGACCTCCCTTAAGTTATGCTGTATCGCAGGCAGATTAACCTCTGCTCTCACTCTGAAATATTTCGTTTCCTCCTGTAGCTTCTCTCTCTCGTTCATAATTTTCACTCCTATGTCAAGCACATAACCATGCAATGTTATCCCTTGGGTTACAGGCAGCCAATTCATGATAATCCACTGTCTTTATATCTAATATATTTCTGATCCAATCTATTTCAGATTCAAACTATTTCTGATTCAATCAATCCTGTGCCATTTACTCATCCAGCAAAATGAGTACCTTGCCGATGGACTCGATAAGATCACCCGCCATCATGGAGTAGCTACCATGCTCTTTCGCTGCAGCATCTCCCGCAAGTCCGTGTACATAAACAGCAAGACAGGCCCCATCATAGGGCTTCATTCCCTGAGCCAGGAAAGCCGCACAGATCCCTGTTAAGGTATCACCGCTGCCTCCGGTAGCCATGCCATGATTACCGGATACATTAATATAATACTTATGCTCCCCGGCAACAATCGTTCTTGCATCCTTCAGGACAAAGATCAACTCATTATTATAAGTACATTGGTGAGCAGTGTCAATCAAATGTCCGGATATATCACCCAATTCCAGGTCCAGAAGTCTGGATAACTCCATGAGATGAGGTGTTAGAATCGCTCTGGCCGGCAGGAGCGCTTTTAAGTCCTCCAGCCTTTTGCGCATTCCATAAAGAGGGGATCTTGCATCCTCAGATGCCTCTGCTATTTCTGCTGCCTCTGCGTTTTCTTCCGCTTTTGCTGTTTTTGCTGCTTCTATGGTTTTTCTGGAATTCAGTTTTCTTGCCAGCAACGTCAGCGCATCTGCATCAAGTATAAGCGGAACATTGGCATTCGCCATCACCAAATCAAGCAGTCTTTCAGACAGATCGCTCAGACCAATACCGGGCCCGATGACTATGGCACTTGCCCATGCCAGATCCGTAAGGATCTTCTGCTCCCATTCCATTTCTTCTGTGCCTTCATCATATGCAGCAAAGAGGGCTTCGGGTACTGCCTGCTGTATGATTAGACGGTTTGCTTTGACGGAAAGTACCTTCACCAGACCGCAACCGCTGCGATATGCTGCTTTGGCACTAAGCACTGCAGCTCCGCCCATTCCCTTACTTCCTGCGATAATGAGCACCTTACCATAGCTACCCTTATGACTGTAATTACGTCTAGGAGGAAGTCTTTTTAGGTCAGCAGCTTCATAATAAAAGGTATCCGGATTTACCTGCCTTGTGGCTTCCTCAGGAAATCCAATATCTGCAACTGTGATACTACCGGCATATTCCGCTCCGGGATACAGGAGAAGACCGATTTTTGCATGACCGAAGGTGATGGTTTCCCTTGCTCTCACCGCTGCATTTTTGACGCTTCCATCCTCAGAGGAAATACCGGATGGGATATCCACGGAATACACCATGCCCCCGCTCCCATTGATCCAAGTGATAACCTCTTCATAAAGACCTGTAACCGGCTTACTTAGGCCTACTCCAAAGATAGCGTCGATGATAATATTATATTCATGAAGCTTGTTGCTGTTTTCCCTGGAAAACCCCAAAATGGGGATGCCTAAACTGCGGGCTTTCATGAGCTGAGCCTTCATTTGAAGCGAACATTTCTCCTCGTCTCCAATAAAAAGAATTGCAACCTGATAGCCCTGTAAATACAGAATTCTACCTGCTGCAACCCCATCACCGCCGTTATTTCCCGGACCGCAGACTGCGAGAATGCGATCCTCCTTTGTTAATTTTTCCAGCATCTTTGCCACAAGCGCCTCGGCAGCCCGCTCCATTAGTTCCAGAGCCGGGATACCCAAAACGTCAATCGTATAATTATCAATCCTTTTCATTTGCTGTGAATCAACTGCATATTTCATTGTACCGCTTCCTTTTCCTCCGGCTTCTCCCTTGTCAAATTGCTTTCCCCCACCACAAAAGCATTGGCATAGTCCTTTGTGTTGGTAATTGATACATGAATGACTGCTACTCCCTGTTCTGCGGCCAGCTTAGCAGCATTCCCATACAGCTTAACATAGGGCTTTCCTTCAGTGGTTCGCAGTACCTCTATATCAATGGGAAAAAAGCTACGAAAACCGGTACCGAGCATCTTGGCTACTGCTTCCTTGACAGCAAAATTATCCGCAGCGACTTTACTATTTGCTCTGATGAGCTTTCTTTCCGCTTCGGTATAATAACGCTCCAAAAAGCTACCCTTGTCACAGGCCTTTGTTACCCGGTCAATTTCTATCAGGTCAACCCCAATCCCTGTAATCATTGATTATCATTCCCTTTGCTTATTTCCTTATCAAACAATTCCATAACCTCAGCACCGAGTATGTCATGCATATAGGAATAAATTAAGGAATTGCGTGTCTCCATATCCTGCTTGAGTAAAATCTTGCTCTTCAACTCTTCCCGGATATTTGCGATCCAGTCGCTAATCTCATTGATCTGCACTCTATTCTTTTCCATCTGCTGATACAGTACTTGCATGCTTTGCGCCATGAGTTCCTCATTGACCAGCTTTATCTGATAAGGTAAATCCGCAAGCTCATCTGAATAAGCTTCTAATTTCTCATTGATTTCGTTAATGTACTTCTTATTCTTATCCAGTTTCTTTTCTTTTGCCCTGCCGGAGCTATCCGTTATGAGGTCCATATTATCAACGATATCTTTGAGTAAATTACTCTTAAGCTGCTTCATATCCTTAATATCATTGACCAGCTTCCCCTGGCGTTTCAGGAGATTGTTCACCTTCTGTTCCAATTCCCGCATGGTAGTGTTCTTTTTGTCATCAGGAAACAGTTCATGCCAACGATTATCCAGAGTAAGGATAGGTAACTTCTTATTTCTAACAACACCGGATAAATCAGGCTTTTTTGATTTCTTTAGCATTAAAAATACTACCCTTTCTAGTCGCTAATCCCTCATGTCATCCTTACCTGACAGACGATAGGATAGCTTCATCAAGCTTTCCGCAAGGTGAACGTTCTCAACTGTTACATCCTTGGGAAGGTTTAAGTCTGTGGGTGCAAAATTCCAGATTCCTTTGATACCCCATTTTACAAGATCAGCGGCAAGCTGTGGCGCTTTTGCTTTCGGAACGGTAATCGCTACAATATCAACCTTATTATTTTTAATATAGTCCTCCAACTCATCAGCTGACTTGATGATATTACCACGAACCTCCTGTCCGATCAGCTTGGGGCTGACATCAAACAGTGCCTTTACATAAAAGCCTCTTCTCTCAAAATCCACATAATTGGCAAGTGCCTGTCCCAAATTACCTGCACCGATAATAATCATATTATATTTTGTATCAAGGCCTAAAATCTTGCCGATTTCAGAGTGGAGATACTCAACGTTATAACCATAGCCCTGTTGGCCGAAGCCGCCAAAATTGTTCAGATCCTGTCTGATCTGGGAAGCGGTCACCTTCATCTTCTCGCTTAATTCCTTGGAAGAGATGCGAACAACATCCTTCTCAAGCAAGTCTCCCAAATACCTGTAATATCTGGGTAAACGATTAATTACTGCTTTGGATATTTCCTTCTTATACAAAGTGTTACCTCCTTATCGGAAGGGAAGTCCCTTCTTCCTTCATTGAATTCATTATATTTTATTGTTAAACATAAGTCAATGTAAATACAGGAAGTTGGTTACTGTTCACACCCGATTTAACTTAATATTAAGATCTCTGCAAAGGTTCCTGCGCGGAGCCGCTTTCGCTTA
>JAJUHH010000097.1 GCA_029267975.1 Clostridiales bacterium | reverse complement strand
AATTATGAACAACACCAATGGAGAAAGAGGAGGCCTTCATCCTCCTGTAAGACTGAAGTGCTGTTTCGTATTCATTCTGCACTTCGCTTATTCTGATTGCGAATGGCAAAAATAATTCCCCCAATTCACTTAAGGAAATGCCATGCGTATTTCTGTTAAATAGTTTTCCGCCTAATTCGCGTTCAAGAGCCTGAATATGCTTGGTAAGAGTAGGCTGAGAAATATACTGCTCTTCTGCTGCTTTGCTAAAGCTCTTATATTCTGCCAGAACTGTGAACTCTTTAATATAGTTAAGCTCCATATTTTACCTCGACAAATTCTCATGTTATTCCATTTCGGAATAAATTATACCTCAATTTGAATTGTCTTTGCAAGCAAAAATTTGTTAAAATTTATACATAATTATTTATTAATAGCATCGTTTTTATGCAAATATGACAAATTACATTAAACCGTCTTATGCAATCTTTATATCCGCAAGACGTGCTGAAAGCCGTAAATCCGGGTTAAATGGCGTAGGCGCAGCACATAGTGATACTTTTCGTCCTATGCATGGCATGAGCCATGTACGAATAAACGTAAAGGAGTATAGCCATGAAACATATTCTGATGAATCCAAACTCCAACAATGGTTGTGGAGAGCAGGAAGCACGCGCATATTGCGCAGGAATGACGGATATTGTGTGGCACAATGTACTGGAACTGGAGGACAAGAAGGCCTTTTTTGACAGCCTGCCGCCTGAGGATGAGGTCTTTCTTATTGGCGGGGACGGAACACTTAACCATTTTGTCAATGATCTGCGGGGTTATAGCCTTAAGAATAAGGTCTACTATGTCAAGTGCGGATCCGGTAACGACTTCTTCAGGGATGCAGAAAAGGACGTGAAAGACGGGCGCATCCTACTCAACCGCTTCATGGAGAACCTGCCCCTAGTGAATGTCAGCGGCCTGGAACGGTTGTTTATTAACGGCATTGGCTACGGTGTCGACGGTGAAACCTGCCGCATTGGCGATCTTCAGCGCAGGACCTCCGATAAGCCTGTCGACTATGGCAAAATTGCAGTTAAACTCTGTCTGGGCGCCTATAAGAAGAACAAGGCAACCATCATTGTTGACGGAGAAACCTACGTATACAAAGATGTATGGCTTGCTTCCACGATGAAGGGACGTTTCTATGGTGGCGGCATGATGGTGGCTCCGCAGCAGGACCGCTTTAATCAAAAGGGAACCGTCTCTGTGGTTTGCCTACATAAGCGCAGCCGCATCGTAACACTCATGCGTTTTACTTCTCTCTTTAAGGGGGAGCATGTCAAGTGGAAAGACTGGTGTAATGTAATAGAAGGAAAGCAGGTGCAGGTGACCTTTGAATATCCCTGTGCCCTGCAGATCGATGGCGAGGTCATACCTGATGTACTTTCCTACACAGTCAGAGCCTGAGCGGTCATAGGAATCTATTGCCTGGCATGGTCGCTTACACCGCTGTGCACATGCAGCTGTTGTGACAATGAAGCAGGCAAGGGAACGTGAATTTATTATGATAGGAGGAAAAACTGCTTATGAAACAGTATGATGCCATCGTTATTGGAGCAGGAAACGGCGGCCTGGCAGCCGCAGTAAAGCTATTAAGCTCCGGAAAAAGCTGTCTTGTATGTGAAAAGCATAATCTGCCTGGTGGCTTTGCTACCAGCTTTGTTCGGGGACGTTTCGAATTTGAGGCTTCCCTTCACGAGTTCAACGGTATCGGTACACCGGAGAACCCTGGCAGTGCCCGGAAGCTTTTCAGAGAACTGGGCGTGGAGGATAAGATTGAATGGATTCAGCTAAAGGATGCCTTTCATCTGATCTCCCAGGAGGAAGGTTATCGATTTACCATGCCTTTTGGTCTTGAGGCCTTTGCAGAAGCCACTGAAAAACTCTGCCCAGGCGGAAGGGAATACGTGGAGCGCTTGTTCAGTCTGGGCCTGCAGATACGAAATGCACTTGATTATCTGTCGGCATCCAAAGGAAAGCCTGATCCAGACGTTCTTAAGGAACAGTATCCTGACTATTTAAATTGCGGTTCTTACTCGGTGTCGGAGGGCTTTGAAGCTATGGGCTTTCCCAAGATCATCAAGGACATTTGCGCCGCCTACTGGTGCTATCTGGGAGCACACTGCGAAGATCTGAGCTTCCTGCACTATGTCAACATGTTATATAGTTATATCTCGGGTGGGGCAACTATCCCGAAATACCGCTCCCATGAGCTATCCCTGGCCTTTGAAACCCGTATTCGGGAACTTGGCGGTCATATCTGGTATAACACAGAAGTAACAAATATTCTGACTGATGCCACAGGGCACGTGAGTGGCGTGCGACTGAAGGACGGTAGGGAGATTAAAACCCGTCATGTGGTAGCCAACTGCTCACCTCACGTGGTTTATGGGCAGCTGATGGATCCTGCTGCTGTGCCGGAACGGGCACTGAAGTTAACAAACGCCCGCAAATTCGCAGGACGTGGCTTCACAGTATTTTTGGGTCTAAATCGCTCTCCTGACGAGCTGGGGATCAAGGAGCACAATTACTTTCTTTATGATACCTGTGATACTGTCCGCCAGTACCATTCCATGGAGAAATTCCAGGACAATACCGTACAGGCTACCGTTTGCCTTAACAGGGCTAATCCAGATTGCTCACCCGCAGGCACGACAATCCTGTATATGACCACCCTGTACACCGAGGACGTTTGGAGTACAGTGACTGCAGAGGATTACTATAAAGTTAAGAATAAGGCTACGGCTTCCATGATCGAGCGCTTTGAAAAGTCAACAGGTACCAGGATTCGCGAACATATAGAGGAGATTGCTGTTGCCTCGCCAGTGACCTATGCCCGCTACTGCGGCCATCCACAAGGGACCATCTATGGCTATGAGTCACAGTACTGGGATGGCTTGATGCCCCGCATCATGATGGTTGAAGAGGATCACTTTGTACCGGGACTGCGAATCTGCGGTGGCTACGGCGAACGCCTGCTGGGCTTCCCAAGCAGTTATAAGTCCGGTAACAACGAAGCTGTGCGTACATTGCACGATATGGAAAAGGAAGGTGAATCATATGCTCTTTCAGAATAACCCAATTCCTGGCGAGGACGCTAAACGCTTTATGCAGATTGTACCGGAGCGCCGCAGGATGATTGATGAGACGCCTGCAAAGCCGCTTCCCAGCACCTATGCAGTCAATGAGCTGGCGAAAGAGCTGCATCCCGGGTTTATTCCTGCACGGATTGCAGCCATCCGTATGGAAACAGACGATGTTCGAACCTTTACCTTAGTCCCTGCCGATTCTAACAAGGCATTCCCCTATTTCCGTGCCGGTCAGTATATCACACTGAGTGCAAAGATCGGAACCTCCCGGCTTACCAGGGCCTATTCCTTATCCTCATCCCCCAAGCAGGCTCTTGCCGGTATCTATGAGGTGACGGTTCGACGTGCCGGACTGTTTTCCTCCTGGCTCATCGACCAGGCTACGGTTGGTACTGAGCTGACTCTGGGAGAACCTAGCGGCGACTTTTGCCACGACAACCTGCGTGATGCAGACACCATAGTGGCCATTGCAGGTGGCTGCGGCATTACACCCTTCCGATCTATGATCAAAGCCATTTTAGAAGGCTCTGAACACTATCGGATGACACTGATCTACGGTGCACGCAGCCGTTCTGATATTATTTATAAGAAGGAATTGGAAGAATTAACTGACGAGCGCATCCGTGTAATCACTGTTCTGTCCGACGAAGAAGCAGAGGGCTATGAACACGGCTTCATCACTGCAGACCTTCTGAAAAAGTATGCGCCGGAAGCTGCCAGCTTCTTCCTTTGCGGTCCGGATGCCATGTATCATTTCGTGAAAGAGGAGCTTAAGAAATTGCAGATCGCCGGCAAATATGTCCGTCAGGAACACAATGCTGTGGGCAATCGCAGCCTGGAGCACCCTCGTTCATTTGCTTTGAAGGTCCATATGCGTGATCAGGTTTACTCCATTCCTGCTCTTGAAAATGAAACCCTTATGGCGGCCATGGAGCGTGCCGGGCTGGCTGCACCCTCCCGTTGTCGCTCTGGCGTATGTGGTTTCTGCCACAGCAAGCTGATTGCCGGTAACTATACCGTACCTGAGGAGCATGAATACCGGAGGGCGGCTGATTTTAAGTTTGGCTTTATTCACCCCTGCTGCAGCTTCCCGGATTCTGATATGGAAATCGACGTGCCGACAGAATAATTGCGCCGGCTTGAAAGGAGTTCTATGATTGCTTTTATTATTGCTTATATAATAATGCTCTGTCTATATTACTACACCAGGCCAAGTGGAAAAATACCTATGCGGGCTATCAACAAAGTTATTCTTGCGACCATGTACATGGTCTTTGCGATTGTGCAGTTCCAGCTAAATTATGAGCTGCTAAGCTTCCATCTGCTGCTTATGGTGGCACTCTTTCTGGCCTGGATGGGGGACGTGTTCCTTATCTTTGATTTTAACCGCGGCGGGGATTTCTTCCTCTGCGGCAACGTATGCTTCTTCACTTACGAGATGGCGGCCTGCATTGCGCAGGGATGCAAGTTCTCAAGCTTTTGGTGGGTTCTCCTAGTGACAGTACTTCTGGTTGCTTTGTTTATCTTCCTGGCTCATAAGTATCCGACAACCCTGAAACTGGGCAAGATGAGATGGCCTATGACTCTTTACATTACGTCTATCACCTTACATGGCCTGATGGGGCTTGCCCTGATGATACTGCTTCCAGGAACCAAATGGGCACTATTGGGGCTGGGATCACTCTTTTTCATGATCTCCGATTATATCCTGACCGTGGACAGGTTTGTCATCCTTAATAACAAGTGGATCGTGAGGAGTAACAGCACCTTCTACTTCGGCGGCTTGCTGCTCATTGTGCTGAGCATGGCGTAACACTATATAACCAAGGGCTGTAGCCGTAACATCATGAAAGCCTCCAATCGCTAGCATTATGCTTGCGATTGAAGGCTTTTTATTATTGCTCATATTGATACGGAACATAAGGCAAAATCGCCCAGGTGACATCATCGGCAGATATATTTTTATGTTCTAATTGCCTGTATCCAACAGTTGCCTGTTGACAGGGATAGCTTGAACAATCAAAGCAAGTATTACTCTGTTTTGTATGTAAACATTTTAGTGGCTCACATAGTTCATTCCCGTCACGACGGCAATGACAATGCGCTGTATCACAACCGCTACAACGCATCCCCCAATCAGATACACCATATACCGCATTTAGATGAGGGAAAAGCATTTCTCTAAATTCTTCGGTAATGTCTGTATAATGTACACACAAATCGCATCGATGTCCACACTTGCCATACACCGCATTTTCCTTTGAGAACGGCTTGCGGTTTGGCTTTTTTTTAATAAGTATCAGCTTTTTGACAGCTTCTAGAGTTTGTAAATCATCCACACGAATTAAGAGCCACCTGCCATCGTGCAGGGTGCGTTCACGGTCATACAGCTCTTGTATCTCAA
Source organism: Clostridiales bacterium (assembly GCA_029267975.1). Lineage (GTDB taxonomy): Bacteria > Bacillota > Clostridia > Lachnospirales > Lachnospiraceae > Mobilitalea. Next base: position 3,404 of record JAJUHH010000097.1, on the reverse strand, counting down.
GCGGGACCTCATTTTTTACTGCTTCAAATCTTTCTCTCTCTGCTTTACCCAGACAATTTGAAAATCATAATGATCATCGTACAGATTAATCGACACAATGGTTTTCTTTCCTTGCCGAAATTTGATACAAGGGACGTCATAATACCATCCGGCAACCTCGTCCAAGCGATATTTGCCGCGCATAAATTTTACGGTTTCTAATTTTACTTTATCCTGTTCTATCATTACTCCCCACCTCAAGCATATTTAAAATAATCTTTGTATAGCTTTATACTCTATTATAATAGAATGATTTAATTTTGCAAGTTTTGGAAACTGCCTCTTGTTCACAGCATATGGAGGAAGCGGAAAAAGAAGGGCACATCTAGGGCTTGTTATTCCACTGCTTAATAAATTTTTCTATAAATATTGCCAATGGAAAATTGATATGATAATCTATGATATGATATAAAATGATCCTATAATCAAGGAGATATAAAATGAGAATTTATAATACATTGACAAGAAAAGTGGAAGATTTTGTGCCAAATGAGGAAGGCAAGGTGAATATGTATACCTGCGGACCTACCGTATATCATTTTGCCCATATCGGAAATCTTCGCAGTTATATCATGGAAGATGTCCTTGAAAAGACCTTAAGATATCTTGGATATGATGTGAAAAGAGTTATGAACATTACTGATGTTGGACATTTGTCCTCTGATGCTGATACCGGCGAAGACAAAATGTTAGAAGGTGCCAAGCGCGAGCATAAAACAGTAATGGAAATTGCAAAGTTCTACACAGATGCATTTTTCAGTGATATGGCCAAGCTTAATATTAAAATGCCAGATGTTATCGAACCGGCAACCAATTGCATCAATGAATTCATTAATATGATATCAGTGTTGTTAGAGAAAGGATATGCTTATATCGCAGGCGATAACGTATATTTTGATACATCAAAACTGGATAGTTATTATGTATTTTCAAGTCAGTCAGAAAATGAACTTTTGGTAGGTGTTCGTGATGACGTTGAAGAAGATAATAATAAGAAGAATAAGAGTGATTTTGTATTATGGTTTACCAAGTCAAAATTTGATAATCAGGAGTTAAAATGGGATAGCCCTTGGGGGGTTGGATATCCAGGATGGCACATTGAATGCTCCGGAATTTCTGCCAAGCATTTTGGTGAGCAGCTTGATATCCACTGTGGTGGTATCGATAATATTTTCCCCCACCATACCAATGAAATTGCCCAGTCAGAAGCATACCTTGGACACAAATGGTGTAACTACTGGTTCCATGTTCATCATTTAATTGACAAGCAAGGAAAAATGAGCAAATCAAAGGGTGATTTCCTTACAGTTTCCCTTCTTGAAGGGAAGGGTTACAATCCCTTGGCATACAGAATGTTCTGCTTACAGTCACATTATCGTAAGCCTTTAGAATTTTCCTTTGATGCGCTGGATAATGTAGTAAGCGCTTATGATAAGCTGATCAAGAACATTAGTAAGCTTAAGGAAGAAGGCGAAGTTAGCAAAGAAGCCTTTGACAGCTTTAAAGAGAAATTCACAGATGCATTAAGTAATGACATTAATACATCAATGGCAATTACTATCATATACGATTTACTGAAGGCTGATATAAGCGATAAGACAAAACTTGAGCTTATTAAAGATTTCGATTATGTCTTATCATTAGGTCTACTTGCCGGTCCCAAGGAAGAAAAAGGCCCAGAAGTAGATGTTGCCTTTGAAAAGTATATTATAGATAAAATCGAAGAAAGAAAAGCTGCAAAAAAAGCAAAGGACTTTGCAAAAGCTGATGCTATCAGAAATGAGTTATTAGAAAAAGGAGTAGTACTGAAGGATACCCGCGAGGGTACCTTGTGGGAGTTAAATTAGTATCTACAAATCCAATAAATGCCCCCTTAGACAGAGATACTTCTATCTACGGGGGCATAACTTTTCATAATCTGTTGCTGGCTCCTAGCCTTTACAGATTTTCATTCAGAAACTCTTTAATGGCTTCGTATGCTTCCTCTTCATCTTCACCGGATATTTTTATTACGATTGTATTCCCCTGTTTCACACCGAGGCTCATAACAGCAAGCATCTTTTTTAAATCTGCAGTTTTATCATCTTTTGATATGGTGATATCAGATTTAAATGCAGCAGCTTTTTTAACGATCAGTCCCGCCGGTCTGGCATGAATGCCCAAAGGATCTTTTATTTCATAGCTTATTTCTTTCATATCAACAGCGCTCCCTTCCTTATTCTACAGACAATACTTTATCTCCAGCTTTTACATCGCCCTTATTAAGTAAATTTATATTGGTAAAATTATCTGTATTGGTAACGATAACCGGTGTAATCAGAGAATATCCTGCTTCCGTAATCAGTTTTTTATCAAAGGTAGCGATCAGGTCACCTTTTTTAAGGACATCTCCTGCTTTCACTTTCACATCGAAGCCTTTACCGTTTAACTCAACCGTATCAATTCCGATATGGATCAGCAGCTCAACATCACCACTGCTTAGTCCTATGGCATGTTTTGTATCAAATACCGTTTCAACCTTACAATCAAAGGGTGCTACAACCCTTTCCTCCAGTGGTTCTACAGCGAAGCCTTGTCCCAGCATTCCTTCCGAGAAGACTCCATCACCGATCTCTTTTAGCTCCATTACTCTGCCATTGATGGGAGAATATATCAGCGTCTGCCAGGTCAGGTTGCCATTATTAGGTTCTGCCTTCTCCTCCTTAAGTTTACCATCCGTTGGCTTTTCAGCAGGAACCTTACTATGAGCTGAGCTATTACCTGCTAAATAATCATCAAGGTTAGACTTAATAACGGTAACCCTGGGTCCATAGATCACCTGCACCCCGTTACCTTTTGTGACAACTCCGGAAGCACCGGTTGATTTCAATATATTTTCTTTAACTTTACTGCTCTCAAAAACAGTGATTCTTAATCTTGTGGCACAGGCATCAACATCGCTTATATTGTCTTTACCGCCAAGTCCTTCGGTTATAACAGCCGATAACTCATCTTGGTTATCAGAAGCATTTGCTTTCTCACTATCTTTTTTCTTATTGTAATCAGCCCTGGTATATAGCTTGGTTTCAACATCATCCGCTTCCCTGCCCGGTGTTTTTAAATCTAATTTTTTAATCAGGAAGCTAAAGACAAAGTAATAAACAATGAAATATATGATACCTACCGGTATTATCATTAGCCATGAAGTTTTACTGTTTCCCTGCAAAATACCAAATAAGAACAGGTCAATAAAACCACCTGAGAAGGTTAAGCCGACAGCAATATTAAGTGCATGTGCGATCGCATAAGCAAAACCTGCAAAAACAGCACTTATACCAAAAAGTAAGGGAGCTACGAATAAGAAGGAAAATTCAATTGGTTCTGTT
>JAJUHH010000096.1 GCA_029267975.1 Clostridiales bacterium | reverse complement strand
GAAACAGAGAAGCCCAGAAGACCTCATTTCTCTGCTGTACTGCGGCATACTCATCATTCAGACGATCAAACTTCTCCGATTCTTCCTGTTCCTTCCCAAAGGACTTTACCACACGCATACCCGAGATCACATCCTGCAGGGAGCTGTTGATCTTATCACTCTTCACCCATTGCAGATGAAAGCGTTTATGAATATTCCTTCGAAATGCTGTGGAGATGAAAAATACAATGGGGAGAAATACAACGGATACCAGGGTCATGGTTACATCCATACTCAGCATGATTGCAATGGCACCGATCATTGTAATGAGACAGGAGAACATATGACCGAAGCCTTCCTGCATAAATCTCTGGATTATTCTTGTATCCTGAGAAACCCGGTTCATCAGCTCACCAGGTCGTTTATCCGTAATAAAGGACAGGGTTAATTCCTGTATCTTATGATACATCTTTCTTCGGATATCCATGCTGAGACGGGCCCCCAGGGACACGAACCACCAATTCTTCAGTACCTCAAGGATGACCAAGGCAATGGTTAGGGTAAACATGACTCCCACAAAGACCAGCACATCCTTCATAGTGCCTGCTTTCGTCGCCAGAATATTATCGACATAATGCTTCTGGTATACCGGCATATACAAATGAAAGACCGTAGTAGACCCTGAAAACAGGAACATGAGAAGCAGTCCCAGCTTATATTCCTTCACCAGACCCCAGAATTTAGAGACCGTTACCAGCTTGCCGTCACACTTAGGACATTTTTTCGTTCCCGGTAAGGCCCTGCCGCACTTCAGACAGGTTTTCTCCCTTTCTTTGCTCTCCACCGTCCTCAAATCCTGATCCCGCAGACGCTGTGCCCCCTTGGCCACAAAGGAAGCTCGTGTCAGGTGGTGCATGGAAAATCTGGCCACCCACTTCTCATAGTCCTCTTTATATTCCTTAATTAATAAGATCCCGTTATTCACCAGGGGCTCACATTTTATGGTTTCAAGCTCCTTCAGCTTCTGTTGATAGGACAGGCTTTCCCCGGCAGTTATTAAGAGCCTTGTTGCTGTAACCACAATATATCCGGCCTAACCAAGACTTCCATCCTCTGCAATATCGTAGGGGACACAATATTTGATGTCCTCTCCCGCTTCCAGAGGAAGAAGCTGCCTGATCTGACCGGGCAATTCAAATAAAAGTTCCATGTATTTCACTGCCTTTCTATGTCATCTAACATAATGAACAGGTCCTTCGTGGTACCTATAAGAAGAGGTCCAGCTTCCTCAGCTCCTGTGTGCTCAGTCTCGTCACATCTACAATCTCGAAGCGGTTGCCGTCCAGGTCGGTGATCATCAGTCGGGTATCCGTCAGATGAACCACGGAACCACCACCCATTTGGATGGTGAAACGACAGGCTCCATGATCGGTAAGTACATCAAAGTAAGCAAAACCATATTCATCCTTAATATTGATGATCTTCTCAATCTTAGGGGTAAAGTAGCGCAGCCTTAGTTGCTCCTCTAAGATCTGCCTTGTTTCCCTTGATACATCCTTCTTTAAATTCTTAATCATCCCAATCTCCCTAGCCTTCTCATCCGCCTCCCGGATGGAGATATAAGCATCCGGATCGGTAAAAGGGAAGGACTGATAAACCTGCACCCTGGGATAGGTCTCCCCCTCGATCTTTAAGGAGACGAAGCCACCCTCTGTCCGTTCAAACACAGCATTATCCTTTGTGATATATCGAAGGCGCAGCATCTCCTGGGTTTCCTCTTCCATTTTCTTTAAATCAAATTCCCCTTCATCAGCAATTCCCTTCCCGCTATCAGGGTTTTTTATTTCTTCTGACATGTAAACTCCTCCATTTCAAAGCAGTATTTAAGCTTTAGCGGCTCCCAAGACTTCCCGCCCAGCTATTCAATTCCCTTCAAAGCCAGTGCCTTGGTCTGCAGCTCCTTCAGCTTATAATAGGTTCCCTTCTTCTCCAATAGCTCAGCATGCGTACCTTCCTCCGTCACCTCACCATTGTCAATGACCACCAGCCGGTCTGCATCACGGAGTGTGGAGAGCCGATGGGCAATTGATATTGTCGTTCTATCCTTGATCAGGAAATTAATGGATGCCTGGATCGCTTTCTCTGTCTCCGTATCTACGGAGGCGGTTGCTTCATCCAGGATTAATATCTTGGGATTTGCCAAAATTGCTCTGGCAATGGAGATACGCTGCCGCTCCCCGCCGGATAGCTCCCTTCCGGAAGAGCCGATCACAGTATCATATCCATCCGGCATTCTGCAGATAAAATCATGGGCACTTGCCAAAACCGCAGCATGAATGATATCCTCTCTGCTGGCCTGGGCATTGGCATAGGCGATATTCTCTGCGACGGTTCCCATAAAGATATAGGTTTCCTGGGATACCATTGCCACATTTTTCCGTAAGTCCCGAAAAGCCAGATCCTTGATATTGATTCCGTCAAGGTAGATCTCTCCCTCCTGGGGATCATACAGTCTTGAGATCAAATTCACCAGAGTGGACTTGCCTGCACCGGAGCGTCCCACGATACCAAGCATCTTCCCTGCTTCAATCTTTAGATTTATGTTCTTTAAGATAGGCTTGTTAGGCTCGTAGCCAAAGGTTACATTCTTAAGCTCGATCTCTCCCCGAATATTCTCTAAGGGGATGGGGTTCGGCTTTTCTGTCAGCTCCGGTACGGCATCGATGATCTCAAAAATTCGCTGAGCACTGTTCATGCTGTCTGTAAACCAGCGAAACAGCCAGGATATGAAATCCAAAGGACCATTCAGCTGCTGTGCATAGCCTACAAAGGTCATGAGCACACCAAACTCCATGTTGGTTCCTGTCAGGATCAAATAAGAGCCCAGTCCCCAGATTACCACATTGGCAATTCGTTCAAAGGTTACATATAAGGCGTAGAATTTATTATCAAAGTTCACCAGGGACATTTCTGCGCTGCGAACCCTGGAATTATTCTTATCAAAGCGCTTTATCTCGCTTTCCTGCTGCCCAAAGGCCTTCACCACACGGGCTCCCGTCAGATTATCATTGAGCCTGGAGTTCATAGCCCTTTCTGCCCTGTGTCTTCTCCCATAAAACTGCCACAGTCGGGGTATCAAGCGAAAGCTTATGGTAAAGATCACAGGTACAAAGAATAAAGTCAGGAGTGCCAGTCCCCAATTCATAAGGAACATAACCACTGCGGTAGCAATGAGTGTAAGCAGATTGATGAAGAGATAGGGAAGGCCGTCAATAAAAAAGCCTGTCACATGTTCCGCATCACTTAACACCCGGGTCATAAGGCTGCCCGTCTGCCGCTTGTTGTAGAAACTGATGGAGAGCTTTCCCATGGAACGGAATACCTGAGTCTTCATCTCCTTTACCACTACAGGTACTATGGTTGCAGTCATGACACCCTGAAGGATGCCGATTGCCTGCATGGTGATCTTGGTCAGCAGCATGGTGATCACAATGAGACCCAGTGCTGTGACAAATTCCATTCCCGGTATACCGAGAAGCTTTAGAAAATGCTCGTCCTTGGCTAAAATCTTATCGTACAATATGGTACCGCTGAAATAGGGCCACACCAGATTAAGCCCTGCCGTAATGATGTAACAGACCATCATCAGGGCAATTTTATATTTGAAGGGTGCAAAATAAGACAGGGAGCGAATAAATACAGATCTTCGGTCCATGCATCTGGGGCAGATCTTACGATCCTTATCCGGATACATGCTGCCACACTTGGGGCAGTATTCTTCCTGCTCCTCCTCCTTAAGATCCTCCTCTGTCACCTGTCCCTTCTCTTTTAACAGTTCAAAAAGCCTGGTAATCCGGAGAGCCTCTCCCAGTCTCAGGTTTGTCATGGCTGCCAGCTGTACATCCGGAACACTGCCGGGGCTGTCTTTTTTGGATGTGGAGTAGAGCACACCACCGCTGACCGTCCTAAACAGCTCCAGGCGCTGCAATTCCTCAAGGGAATGAAACTGAGCCGCCCAGGCTCTTTCCTTATGCTGCTTAAGCTCCTGGAGGCTTCCATATCCCTTAAACTGATAAACCTCATTGCGATCCGGCTCTGCTACCATAATAATCAGCTTCTTCCGGGTCAGCACGATATAGCCTCTTGCAAAATTCCCCTCCAGATTCATGTCCGTTTCTGCATATGCTATGATGTCATCTTTCTTTACCTGATAACCCTCCAGAAAATGATACACTCCTAAAGGCAGTTCTTTTTTATTACCCAACCATGATCCCCCCTGATATCGCATGTCATAAAAATATGGAATGCATTCACATATTTAGCAATGCATTCCATATAATAACATACATTTCTTATTTTTTCTACGGGATTTTGAATTTTTTCGAAAATTTGTTCGAAATCCACTCGTCATTATTCGACAAACTTTACGATAAAGCAAATAGATCTGCCGTCCTCACTGTGGACAGAAATCTTCCCCTGGTGGGCTTCCACAATTGACCTGGCAATGGATAAGCCGATTCCATATCCTCCGGTCTCCCTGGACCTGGAAGCATCCGCCCGATAAAAACGGTCAAACAAGCGATCCAGGTTCTTCACTTCTATGGGGTCAGTTGTATTAAACAGCTCCAGCTGGGGACCCTTTTTCCCTTGGAATAGGGAGAGCTTTATTTCCCCCTTCTCATTGGAGTATTTGAGAGCATTATCCATCAAAGTCGATACCAGCTGTCCGATCAGATTGACATCTCCGTTTAACCGAAGCCCCGGCTGAATATTGAAGAATAAGCTTTTGTCCTGTGCTTCTGCCATGGCAGTAAAGGAACTTGCCATCTCATAGACACTGGCACTTAAATCAAACTCAGAGAATACGATTCTAGGATTCTCTTCCTCCATCTTAGCCAGGGTCAGTAAATTCTTCACCAACCTATCCAGTCTCACCGTTTGGTTGCGGATGCTGTCAATCCACTCGCTGGCACCCCCGGTCAGCTCAAGGACATCCGCATTGGCTGATATGATGGCCAGAGGGGTCTTAATCTCATGGCCTGCATCGGTAATAAACTGCTTTTGCTTCTCCATATTCTCGATCAGGGGGTTAATAGCCTTTCTGGAAAGCAGAGATACCAGGATAAATACCAGCAGCAAGGTACCAAAGGCAACCGCCAGGGAGGTCAGAAGGTAATAAAACATCATTTGCAGCTGTTCTCTGCAGTCCATGAAGATGATCATAGAGCCGTTACTAAGATCCACCAGCTTGTACTTATATATCCCCATATAACCACTGTGTTTTTTGCCATCCAAAACCCTGCCTGCATAATCCAGTGCATCCTTAGAGCTCACTGCCGAGATATGGCCAGTGTCAACCATCCTGGCACTATGGTCCTCATTTAAGACCACGATAAAATACCTGGTTTGAAAGGGTGTCTCCTCATTGAGTATACCACTGAACAATGGCTCTCTGGGTGGTTTTCTTCCCGGTTCAACCTCCGGGAACTTTCCCTGATTGTCCGATAATATTTGCAGTGTCATATTCGCTTTTTTGTCCGTCTGATAAAAGATAAGTGCATTGATCACACCCAGAAGAAGGAGCATCACCAAGCTTAAGGAGAGCATGGTAATCATAATAAATCTTCGCTTTAATTTCTTCATTATTCGCTTTCCTCCAGAGTATAGCCAAGCCCTCTTACTGCTTTTATCTTCACCCTGGCATTCAGCGATTCCAGCTTTTTGCGCAGGTAGGATACATAAACCCAGACGACATTGATCTCAGCCTCTGCATCATAGCCCCAGATCCGTTCCATAAACTGCTCTGTCGAAATGAGTCTCTTGGGATTACTCATGAGCAGCTCCATCATCTGATATTCCTTATTACTAAGGCGAAGGACGGTGCTTCCATCTGATAATTCATAGGTGTCCTTATTCAGGCTGATGTTCCCAATGGTGATCAGATTGGGAGTAAATTCAGCTCTTCTTCTGGTCATGGCACGTACCCTTGCTAATAGTTCTCCCATGGCAAAGGGCTTAGTGAGATAGTCATCCGCCCCCTTATCCAAGCCTAGTATCTTATCCTCGGTCTGGGATTTGGCCGTCAGCATAAGAATTGGTGTGGATACTCCCCGGCTGCGAAGCTTCTCTAAGACCTCTATGCCACTTAACTTTGGCATCATGATGTCCAGTATAATGACATCATAGATCTGTGACAAACCGTAATCGAGGGCATCCGCCCCATCATAGACTGCATCTACGGAATAATTATTATGTTTTAGAATAGCAACCAAAGCATTGGACATTTCCTTCTCGTCTTCTGCCAATAAAATTCTCATCCATGTACCTCCGCTTAAACTTAAAAGTGTGTGCCTCTCCTTAGTTTGCCAATTCACAGGTAGGATTATCGATAAGCTTAGCACAATTACCTTAAAGTAAGTTTAAAGAAAATCTGCATATTTAAGCTGTACCTTAAATTCGGTATAGATTTGCATAGGTACCGTCTAGCTCCATTAACTGCTCATGACTGCCTTCCTCAATGATCCGTCCATCCTGCAAAATTAAAATGCGATCTGCATTTTGAATGGTTGACAGGCGATGGGCGATTACGATTGTGGTTCGGTTTTTCGCCAACGCCTCCAGTGAACTTTGGATCACCTTTTCACTTTCATTATCTAAGGAACTGGTGGCTTCATCCAGGATCAGAATCGGCGGATTCTTTACAAATACTCTGGCTATGCTGATCCTTTGCTTCTGACCACCGGACAGCTTCACTCCTCGCTGACCGATATCCGTATCATATCCCCTGGGCAGCTCCATAATGAATTCATGGGCATTTGCTTTTTTCGCTGCTTCCATAATTTCTTCTCTGGAAGCTTCCGGCTTTCCATATCGGATATTCTCAAGCACTGTCCCTGCAAATAAATATACCTCCTGCTGCACCACTCCGATATTTCTCCTTAAGGATTGGAGCGAAATCCGATCCGTTCTCATCCCATCGATGAATATCTCACCTTCACTGGCTTCATAAAAGCGAGGAATTAAGGAACATAATGTAGTTTTTCCAACACCGGAGATACCAACCAAAGCAACAAATTCACCTGCTTCAATCTTAAGTGAAATTTCCTTTAATACAGGCTCCAGCTCCTCCTTATACCGAAAGGTAACCTTGCGAAACTCCAGCTCTCCCCTTACCTGATCAAGTACAAGGGCATCCTTTTGATCCCTGATATCAGGCTCAAGGTCCATAATCTCCATAAATCTTTCAAAGCTTGCCAGACCCTCCTGATATTGGGCGGCAACACGGGTAAGCTGCTGTATCGGCTCAATCAGATAATTTATGTAAAGCAAAAAGGTAATCAGATCAGCAAGGTTCATGGCCTCATTCATTATGCTTACAGCACTAAGTAATATCAGGGTAATGATAATCAATTGCGTGGCCGTTGTAATTCCCTGATATAAAACAGCCTCATTTCGATAAATGGTTTTACGGCTTTCCATATAACGATTATTCTCGTCTTTGAACTTTTGAACCTCCAGTTCTTCGTTGGCGAAGGACTGAACCACCCTAATTCCTGATAAGGTATCCTCTACCTGGGCGTTAATATCGGCAATCCGCTGGTAACTAAGCCTTGCCGCGGTCTTCAGCTTATGATTGAAGACAAAGGTAAATAGGGCTAATACCGGCAGAAATGCGAATACCGTAAGGGTTAGTTTCGCATTGATATGTAATAAGATAAGAAAGGTTACAATAAATCTGATAAAATAAAGGATGATATCTTCAGGACCATGATGATACAACTCGGTTAAGTTGAGTAAATCACTGGTAATCCTCGGCATCAGCTGTCCGGTCTTGTTGTCATCATAGAAGCGAAAGCTCAGCTTTTGTAAATGTTCAAATAATTCGTTGCGCATATCGCGCTCCATCATAGCACCCATAGCATGGCCGCGGTAGTCTACAAAGGAACCACATAGTAGCTGTACCATTAATAATAAAACCATCACTGCTCCTGTTACCAGGAGCTTTCTGATCATGTTCTCCTCATTGCCTGCAGATAAGATCCCTGTGATATATCTGCTGCATAAGGGAAATAACAAAGAAGCTGCGGTTGCAATTAACGCGCAAAGCATAGTCATGCAAAATAAGCCTCTATAAGGCTTATAATAGGACACAAATTTTTGAAATTGTGAATTCATTTGATTCCTCCTAATCTTTCGGAGGTTATTCCTTGTGCACCTCCACTGCACCTTGGCATGACTTCATCATTTTTTTCATATTCATCCTTCCCCTCTGCTAAAATTATTTGCATAAAATGCTTTCTTGATCAAGCTTAGAAAGCGTATCTGCATAACACAGCTACACCTTTATTATATAAGATAAGGAGCAGCTGTCCTAGCCATAGAACAAATTAACTTATTTTATACGTAATTCGCCTTCTAATGTGATTAAGCTTCCGGAACTCCTACACCGCATCTGCTGGATAGATATAGATCGGCAGGGGGAACCAGTTCCTTAAGCTGTTAGGCAACTGATTGCGCAGGGGCGAATAATTCTGGAAGAGGACTGACATTGCTTCCAGATGACTATATTCGTAATCCGGAGTCTGCTGGGTATCGCTGACACTTACAGCATTATTCCTGACCATAATATGCAGCTGCTCCTCCCGCTTTCTTCCATGGATCAGCAGGGTTACCTCCCCATCCTCCAGTCGCTCATAGGATGCCATTAACTTCAAAAATGCTTCAATAACCTTCTTATAATGAAATACCGAGAAATTCTCTACAGGACTGATGGTTACATTCTCTGCAAGCTCAGCTATGGAGTCAATATATTCCCGTTGAAATTCAGGAAACTCAAAGGTTACCCCCTCCTTCTTATGAGAAGAAACAAAGGCTAATACCAACTCTTTGATATGGTCAGGTTGGGTAAGGACAAGCTCCTTCACTGCCTTATCATATAGGACAAGATAACCCGCAAAGCTGCCTGCATCATAGACAGCATAAAGCTCTCCCTGCCAGGTATGAAGTAT
>JAJUHH010000095.1 GCA_029267975.1 Clostridiales bacterium | reverse complement strand
GTTATTCATGACATATAAAATCAGCCATCAGACATACGCAATGCACTGACACAATGGAAGGAGCTCATCAATATGGACAGTATTCAAGACACTTATGTACTTTCTAACGGAGTGAAAATCCCCTGTGTAGGCTTCGGAACCTGGAAGCTTGCAGGTGATGAAAACACAGTAGATATCATTAAGGCTGCCATCGACTGCGGTTATCGCCATATTGATACCGCTTATGCATATCAGAATGAGCGCGCAGTGGGAAAAGCAGTCAGAGAATGCGGATTAAAGCGCAGTGAATTATTTATCACCAGTAAGCTGAACAATCCGGATCATGGGTATGAGAACACTCTCAAGGCCTTCGAGATTACGATGAGCAATTTGGAGCTGGAATACCTTGATCTGTATCTGATCCACTGGCCCATACCAGTCGCATATAAGGACTGCTGGAAGGAAGCAAATGAGGGAACCTGGAAGGCTTTCGAGGAGTTGTATCAGGACGGAAAAATCAAAGCCATCGGTGTCAGCAACTTCCTGGAGCACCATATTGATGCATTACTTGAGACTGCTGTCATCGCCCCCATGGTTGACCAACTGGAGCTGCACCCTCAGTATCCCCAGGCCGATGCTGTGAACTATTGCAAAGAGAAGCGCATGATCGTGGAAGCCTGGAGTCCCTTAATGAGTGGTCATATGATGCACCCATTGCTGATAGAGATGGCTGAAAAATACCATAAGTCCGTTCCGCAAATTCTGCTTCGATGGAGTATTCAGCATGGCTTCCTGCCTCTGCCCAAGACCACCAGCAGAGAGCGGATGTTAGAAAACGCCCATATCTTTAACTTTGAGCTTAGTCCGGAGGATATTGAGGCAATGAAGGTACTGGAAGCTTACGGTCTTACAGGCCCTCATCCGGACAATATTGTATTCTGAGTTTCGCTGCCCTTGTTTTTATAGGAAAATTCGGAGAAGTTTCCTATACGATAAAAAGGGTGTTGTAGTATTTCTTTGTGAAAGAAATCTAACAACACCCTTTATTCATTCATGCAACCATAAGATGGACGGCTCATTGGTCCCAAGCCTTGTGTTTTAATCTCCCTGTGCTTACGACTCTGCTTCCTACTTCATGACAACCGGAACTAAAATCTCGACGCTGCAATGATCTGCTTCCTCATTCCAGGCAACATACCTTTCAATGGTGGGAAGGTTCGCCTTTTTATATTTGCTTTGTGGAAGGAATTCATTGTTGATCCGCTGCCATACACTGCTAAGGGTCTGACCGCTGATGCTACCCTTCGCCTCAAATTTGAGCCAGGTTGAGGCAGGATATACAAAGCTGTCATAGCCCGGAAGGTCTTCCTTCTCCCAGAAAACAGCACACATGTAATCATTGCTTCCATCGTCTCCAAAACCAAAACATAAGCCCAGATCAAAAAACTGGCCGCTGATCTTCTTCATTGCATCATTACTGCCATCACTTTTCACAACAGCCCAGGTTCCCCCGCCGTAAGGTGTGGTTCGCCTGATCCCTATCACCTTAAAAGAGGGCTTTTCCATTAATGTGTAATCCATTCTATCAACTCCTACAATTTGAATAGTGAAGTGGAGACGGCAATAAAAGGTAAGCGTTACTCCTGGCTTTCTAGCCTCCATCGGTGTGATACCGTTCATTCGTTTGAAAGCAACACGAAAGGCATCTGCAGATTGATAGCCATATCTGAGTGCTATGTCAATGATCTTCTCCTTGGTATTTTGAAGATCGTGGGCTGCACAGGTCAGCCTTCTGCGCCTTACATATTCCGATAGTGATATGCCTGTGATCTGCGTAAAAGCTCCCTGAAACAAGGAAAAGGAACTTGCTGTAATTTTACTGATCTCCTTCTCATCAACCTCACTATCCAGATGCTGCTCTACGTAATCAATCACCTGGTTCATACGCTCGATTAAGTCCATCTTCTCACCTCCCAAAATCAATTGTAGCGGATTATCGTTTTGCCTGCCCGTTATTTCCTTCATAGAAAATAACGGATTTATTTGAAAAAAGGGAGCTGTTGTATTCCATGATGCAACAGTCCCTTCCTTCATTTCATATATGATGCAAGGGCTTTCGCCTGCCTGCTCTATGTTCCTCAACTAATTCCTCTGCGACGCAGCTTAGGATATTGCTCAAGATGTGCATAATCATTGAAGCGCTCCAAATAAAATCTATCATCGGCAGGATGATAAACCAACTGAGTGATTCCTGTATGCTCAAGGGATACTCCAAATAAAAATCTTCTTGCCTGATTTCTCCCAAATAGAGCAGCCATCATAACTCGTATGATTCCCCCATGGGTGATCACAGCAATATCCTTCTTACCGCTTTGTACAATTTCCTGAATGACGGGCATCGCCCGTTCATAGACAGAAGTACCGTTTTCCCCGCCTGGATAAGGAATATCATCGATCAGCTTTCTCTGCTCTGCCTTAAACTCAGCAAAATGCTCGTCGTTATATTCATCACTTTTTCCTTCCATTAATCCAAAGGAAATCTCCCGAAGCTCTTCACGTATGATATGAGGGAGCTGTAATGCCTCGTTGACTATCTCGGCTGTTTGGACTGCCCTGATCAGATTGCTGGAATACAAGGCATCAATAGGATAGCCTCTCAACCGTTCTCTTAATAATTCCGCCTGAAGCCAGCCCTGTTCAGAAAGCCCCACATCTACATTACATAAAGTACTGTTCTGCCTGCCATGTCTTATGAGATATAAGTTAACCATGCTTATCACCGCCTTTATATGAGCCTGGAATTCAGATTATTCATAGACTATGTAGCACATTTTACATTTTCTATCATGATTTGTCAATCCCAGCCCCCCTGATGGGATTTTCCGCCCTAGGTCCTTATATCACACGGAATTAGCCCTGGCTTTTCTTTAGTTCATAGATATCATTATACACCATCATCATAATACGGAAGGCTTCCTCAGAGATCAACCCAACCTTGTGGGCATACTCTACCATATAGCAGGTGTAAGCAACGAATTTTAAATGCTGCAGCAATAAGTCAAATCTTTCTGTATCATAATACTTCTTGATCACATTCCAGTTGTATTCCGCTATTTCTTTTACATCAGAATCCGGCTGCTCCTGTAATAGCTCAGCCATCTCATCCAGCTTAGACGCAACGAATAGTTCCTTCAGATCCGCATCCACCTGTGCAAGCTCATCTCTCATACGATCAAACCTCCTCAAATCTTCTCATATTGCATTCGTATCATCCATTGTATCACGCAATAAATACAATGTCCAAAGGATAATTAATTTTATGACAAAGTGAAATGAAGTAATAAAGGTAGGAGGAGCAAGTGCAGGGAATTCCCCTTCTCTTGCTCCTCTTTCCTCTGTTAAATTCATTTAATTATGATTGCTTTTTATTTTATTTATTTACTTCCTGCTTTCCTGTCACCTTGCTGGCATCGTCCATTTGGAAGGTGCTCTTGGCTGTATCTGTTGTGAAGTATACATTACCGTCTACTGTGGCATCAATCAGCTGGAAATTGTCCACTGACA
Source organism: Clostridiales bacterium (assembly GCA_029267975.1). Lineage (GTDB taxonomy): Bacteria > Bacillota > Clostridia > Lachnospirales > Lachnospiraceae > Mobilitalea. Next base: position 5,468 of record JAJUHH010000095.1, on the reverse strand, counting down.
CATATAAATCCCCCTTAAAGGTACCATGCTGGATACTGCACATAGGGCTTTTGATGGTCATCTTGGGAGCGGTCAGGGTATATCTGGCAGTAATGTTTCGATCAGCATCCTGGTCGTAGAAAGCCAGTTTTCTCTGAACCTCATCTCTACTATTCTTAAAATCCCCCTCTACTGTCAGCTCCTTCTCGATGGTCAGATCCTTGGTAATGGCAATAATCCATGTACCATCCTTACTGATTGCCTTCATAAAGCCCTCCTCATCATTTACAATGGATGCAGAGCTTACAGCATCAGCAGGTTGGGTTGCAGCCGGCTCTGTCGCTGTAGGAGCCGCCGTATCCGTAGGGGTTATTGTTGTTCCTGCAGTAGGTGTAGGGGTTCCGGTAGCTTTATTATCGTCATCCTTATTTCCGCACCCTGCCATAAATAATGACATAATTACAATCATTGCGATAATTAATGCTTTCACTTTCATAATGCTTCCTCCTAGAAATAATCTTCTATATGAAAGGATTATTACCACAAAAGAATGCATTCATGCAGGTGAGGTCACAAATCAAAGGAATAATCAACTAGCTTTCCAGATATTATAAAATGCTTTGTTTTTATTTAAGGAACTTTAAATACTGTTTAGAAATTGTCACATCTTCTCTTTCCTGGAATATCATGTTAATAGTAAATGAAAAGGATGTGTTTCTTTGCCTATTAGAATTTTTATAGATCAGGGTCACAATCCTACCGGCTCTCATAATGCCGGTGCAAGCGGAAACGGGCTGCACGAGGAGGATGTCACTTATCAGGTTGGCGTTTATTTAGCTCAAATGCTGAATAATGATCCCCGCTTTGATGCGCGGCTATCCCGGCCAACGCCTACGACTGTACTTGGTACCAGCAATGCCTCCAGCTTAGCGGAAAGAGTGAATATGGCCAATTCCTGGCCTGCAGATTATTTCATCAGTATTCATAATAATGCCAATCCCAACCCGGCAATCAATGGGACTGAGATCTATCTTTATTCCCTTGGAACACAGGCGCAATGGCTCGCAGAACAGATCATGAGCGGCATCACCAGGGCTGTAGGTACCAGAAATAACGGTATCAGAGTAAATCCTTCACTTTATGTACTTAGGCGGACACAAATGCCATCTTTGCTCATTGAGCTTGGATACCTGACCAATTCAGGAGATGCTCAGAAGCTTCGGGATAATCAGTATCAGTTCGCTCAGGGAATTTATAATGGTATCTTAAGGTATTTTGGATTTGCATAAGTTACCCTGCTGTCCTATACTCTATATTCCTACAATACACATTTAAAAAAGCTTCGGCTTAAGGCAGAGTGAAATGCTAACCTTAAATCGAAGCTTTTGTCTTATCTATTTATCTTGTCAGTTTTTATGTTATCTTATTTGTGATATGGTTGATTACTGATGATACGGTAGGAACGATAGATCTGTTCCAATAAGATCATACGCATCAGCTGATGGGGAAAGGTCATTTTGGAAAAGCTCAGTTTAAAATCAGCACGATTTAAAACCTCCTGGGAGAGTCCCAATGAGCCGCCGATAATAAAACTGATATGACTGACCCCGGAAATCCCCAGATGATCAATCTTATCTGCCAATTCTTCCGAGGATAACATCTTGCCATCAATAGCCAGGGCTATGCAATAGCTATCCTCTTTCAGGGCTTTCAGAATACGCTCGCCTTCCCTTTTCCTGATCTGCTCCTCTAAGGCTTCACTTGCGCCATCCGGCGTCTTCTCATCCATAACTTCCGTAATCTCCAGACTGCAATATCTGCCAAGACGCTTCACATACTCTTCCACACCCTGGGACAGATATTTTTCCTTTAGCTTACCCACACAAATCAGCGTTACCTTCATCCTCGAATTCTTCTTCCTTTTGCTCTTCTCTGATATATTCATAAAGAACGCCGTTTTTCACAAGCTTGAGCTTTGCACCCTGAAAACCGCGCTTCCGTAATTCCTTTTGAAAATTGTAGATCATAAAACCATGAAAGACAATTAAAATATTCTCCTTGGACCAGTCAATCCGATCAAGAAATGCATTAATTCTCTTTTTGGTGCCATCGATGGTCTCCGGCTGGCTTTTGGATTTAAAATACCAGGCAAGCCTTCCACAGATATGCCAAAGCTCAAAGGGCAGCTTAATTCGTTCTGTATGGATAAAGGGAGCATTGTCAACCTCCCGAAGAAGCTTATCAATCATTAAGTTACCGCTGTAGACTTCCTTGGCTGTTGTAATTGCTCTGGGCAGATCACTGACATAGCAGATATCCCACTCAATCCCATACATCTCAACCTTTTTCTTGATAACCTTGGAAACCTCGTATTTTTCAGACCACTCACGAAACTCCCTTGAAGTCATCATCCTTTTATGGGGGCAATTTACTTTAAAATGTCGCAATAATCCTATCCGCATACTAATCTCCTGAGTGTGTCATTTTGCAGTACTCTACCCTTCCATTGTACCTATTATTATGACATATTTCAAGTATAAGGTGTTGCATTCGGCACATTCGGCACATTGCCCAATCCCTTTGTTGCTGTTCACGCCTGCCAACAGATAGACGCTTAAGATCCTGACTAAGGTTCCTCGCGGAGCCGCTTTCGCTTAGTTGCGCTTCGTAACAGTTCGTAAGGCTCTATAATACAGAGCCTAAGAACTGACGAGCGCAAATACTCCGCTCCGGAATCCTTAGTCAGAATCTTAAGCGTCAGACTACGAATGGTATGTGAACAGTAACATCCCCTATTCCTTTACACCTCCGATCATCATGCCGCTGATGAAATAGCGCTGCAAAAAGGGATAGAGGCAGACGATGGGCAAGGCGGTAAAGATAGCGGTAGCGGATCGGATGGAAATCGGAGTAACCTGACTGGATGCATGCTTCATGGTGCTGGCACTTCCGGTTTGTTGGGATACCGAGGTCAGAAGCTTCATTAATTCATATTGCAGGGTGGTAAGATCCGGTCTGTTTTGATTATAAAGCATTGCATCAAACCAGGAGTTCCACTGCCCTACTGCAATAAATAAGGCGACGGTAGCCAGTACCGGCTTGCACAGAGGAAGTACGATCCGAAAGAATATTCTCATATGCCCTGCCCCATCTACCTGAGCCGATTCCACAAAGCTATCCGGCAGCCCATTCATAAAGGTTCTGATCACGATCATATTAAAGGCACTGACCATACCGGGAACAATATATACCAGAAAGTTATTGGTAAGGTGCAGATCCCTGTATAAGAGTAAGGTAGGTACCAAACCGCCATTGACGTACATGGTCAAAACATAGAGCAGCGACACCTGCTTATTAAACAGAAATTCCTTGCGGGATAAGACATATGCGATCATAGCGGTAATGAACATGCTGAGAAAGGTCCCAAGCACCGTTCTGGTCACCGAAACCCGGATAGCGATAGGAATATTATCCTTGGTTACAACCGTATAAAAATTCTGCCAGGTAAACTTTCTGGGTATGAGATAGATTCCGCCCCTTACGGCGTCCATACCGTCATTCAGGGAAACCGCCAGCGTATTCAATATCGGGTATAAGGTAATGATACAAAACAAGCTTAAAATAATTGTATTTATGATGATAAACAGAATATCTGCCTTGCTTTTTTTCCTTTTTTTATTCATGACAAGCCTCCCTCCTAGAATAGGCGTTCCTGACCGGTAACCTTTGCCACCTGGTTGGCAACAAAGATCAGCAGGATGCTTACAAGGCTCTTGAAAATACCGGCCGCAGTACCCAGGGAGAAGTCAATGCCTGCTCCGAAGGAATAATTTAAAACATAAATATCAATTACCTGGGAGGTCGCTCTGTTTAAGTCCTTTCCTAAGAGATACTGGGCCTCAAAGCCGGAGTTCATAATCATGCCCAGATTAATGATCAGAAGCACAAAGATGGTAGCCCGGATACCCGGAAGGGTAATATGTAACATCTTCCTCAGTCTTCCGGCACCGTCAATGGATGCGGCCTCATAAAGGTCAGGGTTAATAGAGGTCATGGATGCCAGATAAATGATGCTGTTCCAGCCCGTTTCCTTCCATACTACTGCAAATGCAATGATCCACCAGAAATACTTTGGATCTGCAAAGAAATTAATGGCGCTTGGTATGAGATGTGTACGGATCAGTACCGTATTAATGATCCCCGTCTCCATGGATAGAACATCCTGAACTATACCGGCCACGATGATCCAGGATAAAAAGTGGGGCAAATAAGATACGGTCTGAACAAATTTCTTACCCTTGATGCTTTTTACTTCATTGAGCAATAAGGCGAAAGCGATTGCAAATGCAAAGCTGAAGACCAGATTGATGACGCTCATGGCAACGGTGTTGCGAAAAACCATTAGGAACTCTTTGTTGGAAAATAAAAACTTGAATTTATCCCAGGCAACCCATAGCTGCTCTTCTGCTGCCGGCTTAAACTTTTGAAAAGCCATGGTCCAGCCTGCCAGCGGATAATAATTAAAGAGGCAGGCATAAAGAACAAAGGGAATGGACATGAGGATCAGCTGCTTTTGTCTTACTACCATCCTCCAGCTTACAAACCCCTCTACCTGCTCATGATAGGAAGCAACCGTTGCCAGCACCCATACCAGAAGCTGTGTGAAGATAAGTACAAAAAAACCAATGCCCCAGTTCTTTGCATAAAATTGCTCCACCTGCAGAGCACCAATACTGATGGAATTGGAGCTGATCAGCCCCAACAGAGACAGAAGAACTACCGCAAGAGAAGTTCTCCTGACAAATTTATATTTTTTTACTCCCCTTGTGATTAGCATGCAGCAACCGGCAAGTAAAGACAGGAATACGGTTGCCAGCATAGTCACTATGATGATAACAGAATCGATGATATCCTGATCAAGATGCTTTATGACAGAGGCTGCTAAGCTTAACATTTCTGCAAAATGAAACTGCTCCTGATTATATAGATCGATGTTCTTAAGCTCAGACACCTTTGCCTGCAATCCGGCTGTTACAACATCAACGATATAGTAATCCTCTTTCTCCAGATCCTCTACGATATCTTCAAACTCCTTCCCCCTGATGATATTTTTCGCAACATCATAGATGACAGACCTTTTCATACCTTCCTCTTTTGCAATCCTGTCAATGATATGGCTCCTTAAAGCTGCCTGCTCAAGGTTTAAGACACTGCCATCCTCTAATCTCTCTCTCTCCGGAAGCTTCAGATAAGGTAGAAAAATATTGATTATTGCCGTAAAGCTTAAAATAGCAATAATAATATAATAAGGCTTGCGTTTCTTCATAAATAAGTCTCCATTCTACCGCCATACGATAATTAGGGTGTAAGCACTCTTTTAAGAATGGGGTGCCTTAATCGGATTAAGACACCCCATAATTGAATATGTCTCCTTATTTATTGCTCACCACGTGCTACTGCAGCTCTTCTTCTGACTTCTGCTGTTAAGG
>JAJUHH010000094.1 GCA_029267975.1 Clostridiales bacterium | reverse complement strand
GCTGCTATGATGCTTCGCTATTCCTTTGACTTAATCCGGGAGGCAGATGAGATTGAAGCTGCAGTCAAGGAGGTCTTAAAAAGGGGCTACCGAACCATGGACATTATGTCCGAGGGGAAAACCTTGGTTGGAACCAGGGAAATGGGTGACAGGATTATAGAGGTACTGTTATCAAGGTAAGAGCCAGGAAGTCCTAAAGGAGCAGATATAAGATAAATATTATACGGATAAGAATAGATATTGGTTCGATATAAGATTGGGATAGATATTGATCATTATAAGCATGGCATAGATATGTGATCGCCATGAGATAGGTATTAATAGGGATAATTTAAATAAAGATGAGATAAGGGATAAGTTAGATTATAGATATAAGATAAAATTCAGACAGACGAGATAGTATGAGAGATTACAAATATATGAGGAGGAATGAACTATGGGTATGACAATGACCCAGAAGATATTAGCAGCCCATGCCGGATTAAATCAGGTAACGGCAGGACAGCTGATTGAAGCTGAGTTGGATTTGGTACTGGGGAATGATGTGACAGCTCCGGTAGCAATTCATGAGATGGAGAAGATGACGGTAAAAAAAGTATTTGATAAGGACAAAATTGCCCTGGTACCGGATCATTTTACACCCAATAAGGATATAAAATCAGCAGAGCATTGCAAATGCGTCAGAGAATTTGCCAGGGAGCAGGAGATCAGCAATTATTTTGAGATCGGAGAGATGGGGATTGAGCATGCGCTGCTTCCGGAAAAGGGACTTGTGGTGGCCGGAGATGTGGTAATCGGGGCGGATTCCCATACCTGTACCTATGGGGCCCTGGGAGCCTTCTCCACAGGTGTCGGCAGTACGGATATGGCAGCAGGAATGGCAACAGGCAAGGCCTGGTTTAAGGTACCCTCCGCACTGAAATTTGTATTAAAAGGAAAGCCAGCTCCATGGGTGAGCGGAAAAGACGTTATCCTACATATTATCGGTAAGATTGGTGTGGACGGAGCTTTATATAAGTCCATGGAATTTACCGGGGACGGAATTCAGAATCTGACCATGGATGACCGCTTTACCATTGCCAATATGGCCATTGAGGCTGGGGCCAAGAATGGTATCTTCCCGGTGGATGAGCTGGCTATTCAGTATATGAAGGAGCATTCTATGAAGCCATATCACATCTATGAAGCAGATGATGACGCTGTCTATGATGAGGTTTATGAGATCGACCTGTCTGCGCTTCGTCCTACGGTGGCATTTCCCCATCTTCCCGAGAATACCCGTACCATTGATGAAGTGGGAGAGATTAAGATCGACCAGGTAGTGATAGGCTCCTGTACCAATGGAAGACTTAATGATCTGCGAATGGCAGCAAAAGTCCTGGAGGGCAGGAAGGTTGCAAAGGGCATGCGTGTCATTGTATTTCCGGCGACCCAAAAGATCTATCTTCAGGCTATGGAAGAGGGGCTTTTGGCAACCTTTATCAAAGCCGGTGCAGTGGTCAGCACACCTACCTGCGGACCCTGCCTTGGAGGACATATGGGAATCCTGGCAGCCGGAGAGCGGGCAGTGGCCACCACCAACCGCAACTTTGTAGGACGAATGGGACATGTGGAGTCAGAAGTCTATCTGGCCAGTCCTGCTGTAGCTGCAGCAAGCGCGGTAACAGGTAGAATATCAAGTCCGGAGGAGCTTGACTTCTCTGCAGCCTTAAGCAGTCAGTCCGAGTCTTTAAAAGCAGAAAGGGAGGAATAGCAATGAAAGCAAATGGAACAGTGCATAGATACGGGGATAATGTAGATACGGATGTCATCATCCCTGCCCGCTATCTTAACTCCTCCGATCCCAAGGAGCTGGCAGCAAAATGTATGATTGACATTGATAAGGAGTTTGTTGGCAGAGTAAAGCAGGGGGATATTATCGTTGCCGGTAAGAATTTTGGCTGCGGCTCCTCCAGGGAGCATGCTCCCATAGCCATTAAGGCAGCAGGGATCAGCTGCGTGATCGCTGAGACCTTTGCCCGTATTTTCTACCGCAACTCCATTAATATCGGCTTACCCATCATTGAATGTCCAGAAGCAGCAAGAGAGATTGAAGCAGGGGACCAGGTGGAGATCGATTTTGACAGCGGTATCATTTATGATACCACCAAGGGTACCCAGTATCAGGGGCAGGCTTTTCCTGAGTTTATGCAGAAGATCATCAAAGCGGAAGGTTTGATTAATTATATCAACAGCAGTAGGAATTAATTCACTCACAATAACATATGCTTTAGGATGGAACCTTTTACTGCTTACCATCATACTGTGAAATAGAACTTTGTATAGGTGATGGTATTTTTTATGGATGGTACAATAAGATATACAATCAGGCCCTATGATACCATATGGATGCTGGCACAGATTTTTAATACGACAGTGGATTCAATCATGGAATTAAACCCTGGGATAGAGCCAAGGAATCTGTTTGTCGGGCAGGTCATAACCATTCGACCTGGGTATCAGTATTACCCGGTTTATCCTCAGATACCGGGTGCAGAGAATATTGGGGATCCTGATTTCATGGAAGAAAACATGACGGATTATGATATTGACGAAGGAATGAGCGGAGATGTCATGGATCTTGTGGATTACTTCCGCCTGCTTTGGGAGCAGCATGTAGCATGGACGAGAATGGCTGTCATGGCATTGGTTCATCAGCTACCGGAGACAGATTTAATCCTTCAGAGATTACTGCGTAATCCCAGAGATTTTGCCAATGTTTTTGCCCTCTTTTATGGGGAAGAAGCAGCTGAGAACTTGGAAGGGCTTTTAACCGAACACTTGACGATCGCAGCTGAATTAGTCAGGGCAGCCATCGCCGGAGATAACAATGCCGTGACAGAAGCGGATCGCAGATGGCATGAAAATGCGGAACAGATTGCTTCCTTCTTAGCAAGTGTTAACCCCAACTGGAACGAGGAAGACTGGAGCGCTATGCTGGAGGAACATATAGATTTATTAAGTGAAAATGCAGCACAGATGATATCCGGAGATTATCAGGAGAGCATTGACGGATATGATGAGATAGAGCTTCAGGCACTGGAGATGGCGGATATCATGGCAGAAGGTATCGCTATGCAATTCCCTGCATAACATAGTTGCGTGTCATAAGCAAGCTGTTTATGTCAAGAATGAATGATAAAAAAATGATGTATGAAATGATCTTCCTCTGCAAACAATACTATTGTTACTTTGAAATATTATTGAATTATGGAGGAAATCATTATGTCAGTAAGAAAGATGGATAAACCCAATGAAGGTGTTAAATGTGTTGTTAATACCTGTGAATACTATATGAGCGGCGATCATTGCACAGCAGAGAAGATCCAGGTTGAGCCTAGAAACGCAAAGGATTCAGATGATACCGATTGCGCAACTTTTACTGCAAAAGAAACCTCTTCCATGAGATAGAAGTGTCAAAGAGGCTGCGACATTCATCGCAGCCTCTTTTTTAATCATCAATTTTCTTAAATAAGTGAATGCTATTGTCGTTATTCATTTTAACCAGGATGGTTGCAATGATAGGAAGGATCATTAATCCCAGGACGCCCATAAGCTGTGCTCCTACATACATAAGTATCAGGGTAAGCAGGGGATGAAGACCAATCTGCTGGCCTACGATCTTTGGCTCAATGGTCTGACGAACCGCTGTTATGACAACATATAAGAGCAACATTCCGATACCAACCTTGGTATTCCCCAAGATCAGTGCAATGATTGCCCAGGGGAGTAGGACAGCACCGGTGCCCAGAATTGGCATGATATCAACAATGGCAACCAATAAACCGAAGAGAACGGGATTAGGTATGCCTATGATCCAAAAGCCGGCTGACAGTTCCAAAAAGGTGATCGATATAATAGCTGAATATGCTTTGATAAATTTACCCAGTGAACCGAAGACATTGTCCTTCAGACGCAGTATCATGACTCTTCGTTCACCTTTAAACTGAAGTACGATAAATCGTGTAATACGTTTATAGTCAATTGTTAAGAAGAAGGATGCAACAATGGTAAAGATCAGCTTGATTAGCAGGGTTGGCAGTTGTGTCGCCAGCCGGGTCAGAGTACTGATCACCGTTGTAGATGCACTCTTTAAGAAATTAAAGATAGAATCATTAATATTGATGATAAAATCATCCAAATAGGGTGCTATGCTGGGATACCTGTCCATCAAGCTGCTGAGAATCTGATCAAGGGCCGGTTTAATCACATTTTCGTACATAATTGGCAGACCATTGAACAGGTTCGTAAGGAAAGTAAAGATTTTATATCCTCCCAGGTTTACCAGATAAGCGACGAGTCCGTAGAATACGATCAGAACAAATAAGGCGACAAAGGATCGCTTGATCTTGGTCTTACTTGCAAGGAAATCAATGGGCTTACGAAAGATCACAGCAATAAAAAAGCCGATGACAAAAGGCATCAATAAAGGTAAAAGATATTTTATACCAACATAAATCAATCCCAAGATAAAGATAACGTAGATAACATGAATAATGAATGCCTTTTGTTTTTCTAGGTTCATAGGAATCTTGCCTTTCTCGATAATGGTAAAATTATTATTTGGGGACTGAATATGTCCCTATATAAATATTGTATAGGAAAATGCTTCCCTATACAATATGTTTATCAAATATTTAAGTGTTTTTCATTACAATGCTTTCAATAATATTTGCGACATCTTCACATTTGTCACAGCATTTTTCCAAGCGATGCAGGATCTCGGTCCAGCACATTAATTCTATGGGATCCTTTGAGGTATGGTACATATTGCGCATAGAGTCTACATATAACTTGTCGCCTTCCTCCTCCAGATGGTTAATCTCGATTACCTTGTCACGAAGCTTTTTGCTGCCGTGGAAGTTTTTGAATTCTTCCAGAGCTTCATCCATTGCCTGACAGCAGGTTACGATCAGCTGGGTGAATTTCAGGACCTCAGGACGGATGCTTTGAATATTAAACATATCAATATAAATTAAGACATCCTCAACGGCATCTGTGACATCATCAATTTCCTGGGCTAGGGAGGTAATGTCCTCTCGCTCAATGGGAGGCAGGAATTCCTTTACCAGATGATTGGTGATTTCATGCTTTGCCAGGTCGGCATTATGTTCGATATTATGCGCATTGGATACCTTTGCTGTAATGTTTTCAGGATCGAAATTGGACAGGGTTTCATGTAAGGTAGTAGCCAAATCGCAGCTAAATTTGGACAGCTTCGCAAATGCATCGAAATAGTTGAATTCATTTTTTCTTGCCATTATTAAATACTTCCTTTCTTATTTAGAATATTTTCATAAATAGGTAAGACATGATAAAACCAAGTAAACCGCAACCGGGGAAGGTTAGGATCCAGGCAGCTGCCATCTCTTTAACGATGCTCCAGTTAACACTGGACATTCTCTTTGCTGCTCCAACCCCCATGATTGCTGTGGTTTTGGTATGTGTTGTGCTTACAGGAATACCTGTGACAGATGCCAGTAATAAGCAGATTGCACCCGCGGCGTCGGCACCGAAGCCCTGAGCCTTACCAAGCTTCACCATACCCATACCAACGGTCTTGATTATTTTATAGCCACCGATCGATGTGCCAAGAGCCATAACGGCAGAACATAGAACCATCAACCAAATAGGAATTGTAAAACTGGAAACATCTCCTTGTCCTTTGGCAAGAAATACTCCCAGGAGGAAGACACCCATAAATTTTTGTCCATCCTGGGCTCCATGCATGAAGGCCATAGCCGCACCACCGATCACCTGAGCCTTCCCAAAAAATTTGTTTGTCTTACGCTTGTCCATTCCTTTGCAAATCGTATTAATCAACTTAGTAACGATAAAGCCAAAGCCAAAACCAAGTACAGAGGATAAAAACAGTCCATAAATAACCTTAACCCATTCCTGTCCGTTAATACCGGAACCACCCTGCAGTGCAATCGCTGCACCGGAAACACCTGCGATCAATGCATGGGATTCGCTGGTGGGGATACCGAAGGCCCAGGCAGCAGTAGCCCATACCACGATTGCAAATAAAGCTGCACATAGCGCAGTTAATGCAACCTTCGGGTTATCGCCGAAGTCTACCATATTATATATGGTCATTGCCACTGCATTGTTTACCAAAGTCATAACAAAAACACCAAGAAAGTTTGCAATAGCAGCCATAATAATTGCATTTCTTGGTGAGATGGATCTGGTTGAGACACAGGTTGCGATCGCATTCGGTGCATCAGTCCAACCGTTTACCAGGATAACACCAAGGGTTAAAGCCACGGTGATCAGCAAGGCCGGATTTGATATCAGCTGTTGTAAAAACTCAGCTAGAGATATTGTCATAATAGCGCCTCCCAAAATTACATAATTCAAATCGTCAATTACACCTTTGTAATCAAACATAAAAATCTTAACATGAAAAAAAGACAGAAGCAATCAAATTTTACATGAATAATGCACAAAGTTTACAAAAAAGACACCTAAAATCAGTGCATTATATATAGATTTTACACAAATTTTACACGGATTTTACATAAAGCATAATTATTTAAAAATGTATATTTTTGCATATTTTTCTTAATATAATGTTGGAATATACATCTATAAAATCCACTAAAAGGAAATTTTAGTTTGGATAAACTATACCTTGGGCGCTTGTTGAAATTATCAGAAAAAAGTATTGATAAATTGATAAAATCACGCTATATTAATTGGATACATTAATTGTATAATTTAATGTTTTGAATGAAATTATTCTATAATTATTCTTTTTTTTCATTGATTTTTATAATAAAATAATTTATTATATACTCTACCACTTTAAAGTGGTGCTAAACTAAGTTGTTACATAATATTTGGAAAGCAAGTTGCTGCAATAGATTGATCATAGATCAATATGCATTATCTCAAATCATTTATTAATAGGAAGAAAGGGTGGATTAAGTATGAGAAGCGATTCAGTGAAGGAAGGAATAGCGCAGGCACCTCACAGGTCATTGTTTAATGCTTTGGGGTTTACGAAGGAGGAGTTAAAGAAGCCACTCATTGGTATTGTAAGTTCCTATAATGAAATTGTTCCGGGGCATATGAACCTGGATAAGATTGTAGATGCAGTCAAAATGGGTGTTGCAATGGCAGGAGGGACGCCAATTGTATTTCCGGCCATTGCGGTCTGTGATGGAATTGCTATGGGGCATCAGGGAATGAAATATTCCCTTGTAACAAGAGACCTGATTGCTGATTCTACGGAAGCCATGGCCATGGCCCATCAATTTGATGCTCTTGTTATGGTACCCAATTGTGATAAGAATGTTCCTGGATTATTAATGGCAGCTGCCAGAATCAATATTCCTACCATCTTTGTCATCGGCGTCCCCATGCTGGCAGGACGTGTAAAAGGCAGTAAAACAAGTCTTTCTTCCTTATTTGAAGCGGTAGGCGCCTATAGCGCCGGTACATTGTCCGAGGAGGAGCTGGAGGAATATGAGAACAAGGCATGTGCTACCTGTGGCTCCTGTTCCGGAATGTATACAGCCAACTCCATGAACTGCCTGACGGAAGCAATCGGTATGGGATTAAAAGGAAATGGTACCATTCCTGCAGTTTATTCCGAGAGAATCAGACTGGCAAAGCAGGCTGGTATGAAAATTATGGAGCTGCTTGAGAAGGATATCAGACCAAGGGATATCATGACCAAGGAAGCCTTTCTAAATGCCCTGACCGTGGATATGGCTCTCGGTTGTTCTACCAATACAATGCTTCATCTGCCGGCCATTGCCCATGAAGTGGGCTTTGATTTAAACATCGATATTGCTAATGAGGTAAGTGCCAGAACACCAAACCTATGCCATCTGGCACCGGCAGGTCATACCTATATGGAAGACCTCAATGAGGCTGGCGGCGTTTATGCGGTTATGAATGAACTATCCAAGAAAGACCTGCTAAATACTGACCTGATTACTGTTACCGGTAAGACTGTGGGAGAGAACATAAAGAACTGCAGGAATTTGGATTCTGAGGTGATCCGCCCCATTGACAATCCTTACAGTGAAACAGGGGGAATTGCGATCCTGAAGGGCAATCTGGCACCGGATTCCGGTGTTGTAAAGCGGTCTGCGGTTGCTCCTGAGATGCTGGTGCATGAAGGTCCGGCCAGGGTATTTGACTGCGAAGAGGATGCCGTAGCGGCAATTAAGGGTGGTAAGATTGTCCCTGGGGATGTGGTGGTCATCCGCTATGAAGGACCCAAGGGTGGACCTGGCATGAGAGAGATGCTAAATCCCACCAGTGCTATTATGGGTATGGGACTGGGCTCCTCTGTAGCATTGATTACCGACGGCCGTTTCTCCGGTGCATCCAGAGGTGCCTGTATCGGGCATGTATCACCGGAAGCAGCAGTCGGCGGCAACATTGCCCTGGTGGAGGAGGGGGATATCATCCAGATTGATATCAATGCCAATACCCTGAACTTCCTTGTCTCTGAGGAAGAGCTGGCGGCCAGAAGAGCAAAGTGGCAGCCGCGTCAGCCTAAGATTACCACAGGCTATCTGTCCCGTTATGTGGCCATGGTAACCAGCGGTAACCGGGGAGCAATCCTGGAAATTCCGGGCAGCAATCCTCAGTCATAATATAAGGCCATGTTTCCAACAGGGTGGAAACTCACATAAAGAAAGCACACAGAATGGAGGTAATTATGGAATTAACAGGTGCTCAAATTGTAATTGAATGTTTAAAGGAACAGGGGACAGATACCGTATTCGGCTATCCCGGCGGAGCAATTCTGAACATATATGATGAATTATATAAACATAGTGATGAGATAAGACATATCCTTACATCCCATGAGCAGGGGGCTTCCCATGCGGCAGACGGCTATGCCAGGGCGACAGGAAAGGTGGGTGTCTGTTTTGCCACTTCGGGTCCTGGGGCGACCAATCTGGTCACGGGTATTGCAACTGCCTATATGGACAGTGTTCCTGTAGTTGCGATTACAGCAAAT
>JAJUHH010000093.1 GCA_029267975.1 Clostridiales bacterium | reverse complement strand
TCGAATTATGTTTAAATTGTGAAAACATTTCAGCAAATTTACAGAGTGTTTTTGCCTTCTTCGCATGGAGCGTGCTTTTCACAGGGATAAGTAAGCCCCCATTCTTCACGAATGCGATCCATAAGCTTCATAATCTCTAAGGTATCTGTCAGCGGAATCATCCGGCTTTCCAGCTTGGCTTCCCGCAGGCATTGGTTTACTTCTTCCGCTTCATATTCATAACCGTTGGCTTCAAAGGGAAGAGAAATGGTATCAAGCAGCTTGCCGGAAGCATCAAAAAGCTCCGCATAGGTTGCGCTCCAGAATCTAGGTATGACAATCCTGCCCTTATCACCTACAAGTACCGCATCATTCCCGGTATTGGCAGAGACAGCACAGCTTAAATCAGCCATACATCCATCCGGAAACAGCATGGAAATGGTATCAATTTCATCCACATTGGTTTTACCGAAATATGCATTACTTACCACTTTCACAGGAAGACTTCCAGCCATATGGATTGCATAGCTGATGGGATAAACACCAACGTCCAAGAGTGCTCCTCCTGCCAGCTGGGGATCAAACAAGCGGCTTTGGGGGTTAAACTCCGCCTGAAAGCCGAAGCTGATATGCATATATTTGATTTTACCAATTCTATCTTCTGAAATCCATCTTTTTACTGTCTTTGTTATAGGATGGAACTTGGTCCACATGGCTTCCATTAAAAAGACCTTATGTTCCTTCGCAAGGGAAATCAGCCTCTCTGCTTCTTTATGATTGACAGTAAAAGCCTTTTCACAAAGAACTGCTTTTCCCCCACGGATGCATAGTGCAGAATTGGCTGCATGCTCCGTATGGGGTGTCCCGATATAAACCACATCTATCTCCGGATCCTCGGCCAGTTCTTCATAGCTTCCATAGGCCTTACTGATATGAAAACGGTCTGCAAATTGCCTTGCTTTATTCAAATCTCTTGATGCAACTGCTGCTATTTCAGCATTTTTTATTACGCCAAACCCAGTTGCAAACTTGGATGATATGTTGCCCGCACCAATGATCCCCCATTTTATTGTTTTCATACAATCCTCCATTCTATCGTCTGCATAGCGCAGTGAAAATTATTGGCAATATAATCATTTTAACCTTCCTGCCGGACAAATGCAAGCAATCTGCATGGGATATAAGATCGGGGATGCTATGGTCACAGAGCAGTATTCTCTGCCGGAATTACCTGATATTCATAATACTCCTCCAGGAATTGATAACCGACTTTTTCATAGGCACGATTTGACAGGGGGTTCTTCTTATCAACTGACAGGGTACAATATTCATACCCCTCCTCCAGCAAAGCCTTACTGAGATAATACAGATTGGAAGCGGCGTAGCCATTGCCTCTGAACTCCTTGGGTGTGAACACATAGGTTATGATCACACCATGAGGTAAGCGGTCACCGGCAATCGCCATAGATACCACTTGACTTTCTTCGTTTTCAAAGAGATAGATCTTACCTTCACTGATGAGCCTTTTTGCCTGCTGCAGGGCAGCCTCATAATCCAGCTCCGGAATCTCAGCTTCAATCAAATGCTGCAGCATCCAGTCCGTGGCTAACATGGCTTCTTCCGGAATTGCCTGCCGCTGCATTCCGCTTGTAAGCATAATATCATTTACTCTGCGGATCACCATAATATCCACAGCCTGCTTTTGAACAAAGATGCAGTTAACATACCTTTTGTACTGATCCATAAAGCTATGACATAACTCTGATCTGCCACTTACCCCTGTTAGGAGCAGCGGCTTGCTGCCCAGGTAATCAGCCAGTGTTTTAGCTGCCTCCCCACTCTTATCATCATTCATAGAGCATAGAACGACAGAATGATCAGGAAGGCGGCAAAACAAGAGCTGCAGCTCCTCCTCATCCATGACTGCTCCCAACAGGCTTTTCTCCTCCACAGGAGCGGATATTTGCTGATATGCAAAGGAAAGCAGCGCTTGATTCACTGCTTCTCGTTCCTGCAATATTGCTTCAAATTCCTTTAAAAAAGCTGCGGAGGAACTATACTCCTTTACTATCATTTCATACCCTTCCTTTACTTATAATAAACTTCCTTATATCAATAAGCTCCTTTATATCGATAAACTCACTTTTTCATAACCCTAGTTATTTATAATTTTCCCTTTTTACACCATTTTAAACGAAAAAGGTTGCTGCAAACAAAATCTCATCTGCAACAACCTCTTCGGGTCAGATCATAATATTACTTATTGCCTTTTTTTCTTCCACTGTATAATACTGCTCCCCCGATCAGCGCCGCACCACCTGCAACCACCAAGATAATAACAGAGGTGGAGAGGTCGTTCTCCTTGTTCTCTGCATTAGTAGGAGCCATCGTACGAATGTCATCCACCGGTGCGGATACTGTCTCCAGCTTCTCATCACTGCCATCTGCTACACTTTCAATCTGAATTTCCATCTTGTCGTCTTCAGCGTCTTCGACACTTTCAATCTGGATCTCCATCTTGCCGTCTTCCGCTTCCGCTGCATCCGTATCCTGAATTGTAACTACACCGTCAGCATCACTGGATGTGGTTTCGTCCGGGGCAACTAAAGGTGCAGAAGTCTGATAAATGACACTCATATCAAATTCAACGACCTTTACATCCTCCTTACCAACCAGCTCGTAGATATATGCAGCATTTTCTTCGCTATAGGGTGAGATACCAATTTCAATCACATCATCAATCACGCCGGTAGTATTCACCATAAAGCCCTTAAGCTCGATATCCCTTACATGATCTTTGAGAAGGATTTTATCAATCTCGCTCTGCTTTGCATAGAGAGCTTCCAGTTCCGGGGTCATAACCTCTACCCCAACAGAACCGGTGCTTCCTGCTCCTACCATTGCAAATGCGGTACCTGAAGTTGATAACGCTGCCATACATAATCCCATCATAACTGCTTTCATTAAATTTCTTTTTATCATAGTCATTCCTCCAATAGTTGTTGTTTTGTCGTTTACAACCATTAGACGCCGCGCTTACTTTCTCAGTTCCCTTTTTCTTTTCTGTATTATTTTCCAACTGTTGATAATCTTCCTACTGCTTATCTGAATGCTTTCGCATTAGCCCTGCTTCGCTTTTCCCTCTCCAGCTTCTTGCCAAAGGCCTTTCTCTCCCGCAGATATGCAGATTTGTCCTCCGTAAATTTTGCTTCCCCTTTCAGCTTAAGATAGTTCTTCCACCTGCCATAATCCAGTGTCTGCTTACGAAGGGCTTCCCGGACAGCACAGCCTGGCTCATTGTGATGGGTACAATCCGAGAAACGACATTGGAGGAAGAGCTCCTCAATATCCGAGAATGCTTCTCCCAATCCTTCCTCTATATCCCACAGTCCAAACTCTCTCATACCGGGAGTATCGATAATCATAACTCCTGTTTTAAGCAAGGTAAGCTGACGATGGGTCGTTGTATGCCTACCCTTACTATCATCCTCTCTGATACTGTTTACATTCATGATCTCTTCCCCAGCCAAAGCGTTCACCAAGGTAGATTTACCAACGCCCGAGGACCCCAGAAATACAATTGTCTTACCCGGCTTTAAATAAGCTGATAGTTGCTCTAAGCCCTCTCCTGTCACCGCACTGACTGCAAACACATCAACCCCCAAGGCCTCAGCCTGAACCATCTCCAGTTGCTCCTGATAATCCGGCCTCAAATCCCGTTTGGTCAATAGGACCACAGGCCTTCCTCCGCTATCCCAGGCGGCTGTGATATAACGCAGGATCCTATTGATATTCAAGTCATAGTTTAGGGAGGACAAGATAAATACATAGTCAAAATTTGCAGCAATTACCTGCTCCCTTATGGTCTTCACATAACCCGCGGCATGACCGGAATAATCCGGTCTTGAGAACTTTGATTTTCTCTGGCAGACCTTCAGAATCTGTGAATCTCCCTGCTTGTTATAACCTAGCAGAACAAAATCCCCCACAGCCGGAAAATCATCTGCATAACTAACATCCTTATAAAAGCTTCCTTTTACTCTTGCCGTGCACTCTCCATAAGCACATACTACCTTATATAATTCTCTGTGGACCTCAGTCACCCTGGCCGGAATGTAATCTCCAAACCCCTCAGCTTCCTCATCCATTGCCGTATAGCCATAAATCTTTAAATCGATCATTCTGATCCTCCATAAATATTATTTTTCTACAATTATTTTCCATTTCTCTGCTATTACTTTTCATCGTTTTATAAAGTACTTTCGTTTGAACAATGCTCATAATCATCTCTCCTTTTCTAAATTTAATCTTTCCATTCGCCAGTCCACAAGCTTTGTCTTCTGCTTACAAAAGGGCATAAAAATACCGCAGAAAGCAGCCTGTCATTAAACACTGCTTTCTGCGGTCATAAATTCCTATTGCACGTTATAAATACGCAATAAAAAACACACCCTAAAGTGTGCGACTACAAAGCGATAGTTTTCACGAAAGGTTACTCATACGGCATACAAAGCCAAACATCCTGTCCGCCTTGTCCTGCCCCCATATTAAGTTAGACAGAAATCACCATACTCAATGCCTTCATTAATACAACAACTCCTTTCGAAAAACCCAAAATTAATCCGAAGCTAAGCTCCGTCAAAACTTATTACATAGTTCATTATATAGGATATCATATCTGGATGCAACATATTTTTCCACAAAAAGCAGATGATAAGTAGGAGAAATCACTATTGACTTTTGAAAACACTTATACCATACTTTCTATGTAATTTAACGAACCTATTCCAAGGAGGACCACAAAGTGGACCAAAAGAGTAAACTTGTACATCATATCAAAGACTATGCCTTGATAACCCTCGGTGTTTTATTTACTATGGTTGGTGTATACTTCTTTAAGTTTCCCAACAACATCTCAACCGGAGGTGTAACCGGTTTGGCAATTATTCTCAGTAGAGTCATACCTGTAAATATCGGTTCCGGTACGATTGTCCTTGTAATCAATTCTATCCTTCTCATCGTTGGATATGCTGTTCTGGGCAGGAGCTTCGGCAACCGCACCGTATATGGAAGTCTGTTATTATCCTTCGGGCTGCAGATCCTGGAGATCGTCGCCCCCCTCAAGGGACCCATCACCAATGAACCAATGCTTGATCTTGCCTTTGCAGTCATCCTTCCCGCCGTTGGATCCGCCCTGCTCTTTAATATCGGTGCTTCTACCGGTGGTACGGATGTTGTAGCGATGATCCTGAAAAAATATACCAATCTTGACATTGGAAGATCCCTGTTTATTACAGACTTCTTACTCACCTTATTGTCCTTCCCGGTGTTTGGTATGACTACAGGTCTGCTTTCCCTCTTGGGGCTTCTCATCAGATCCACTATGATTGATAGTGTGATCGAGAATTTAAACCTGAATAAATATTTTACAATCATATGTACCAATCCAAAGCCTATCTGTGATTATATCATCAATCAGTTAAATCGCAGTGCCACTATATATGATGCCAAGGGAGCTTTTACAGAAAAGGATAAGAAGATTATATTAACTGTCATGAATCGGTCCCAGGCTGTGCAGCTTCGCAAATTTATCAAGCAGGCTGACCCAGACGCCTTCCTGCTGATCACCAATACCAGTGAAATCATCGGAAGGGGCTTCAGAGCTTAGCATGTAAATTTACCACTCATAAGACTAGAACCAAAGCCGCCATATTGGATGCCAGCTTTACCAGCTTGGTATATAAGGCGGCTTTTTTCATTTCCATTCCTACAAGGCTTGTAGGAATAAGAAGCTTAAAGCACTCAGGCAAAGACATATAGTCTCCCTGCTCTTTTACATTATCCAACTAATTTTTCAAATAGGAGCATATACTTCATTAGAACCTATGAATGGAGGTATAACAATGAATACACAACCATACCATGACACTGCTCTGTTTGAAAATCGATTTTGGTTACAGATTATGGGGGATCATGCAAGAAGCATCTTCCTTGCTCTGGCACCTACCGAATCTGAATACATAATGACAGCACAGCAATTCATCATCCAATTTGACGAGCTTTTAAAGAGATCCCATCAGCCTCTTGGTAATAAAGAGCTCGATACCCTTATGCAGGAAGCCTACCAGGTTACCCTGCGATTAAGAGAGTTTAAGCTGGAGTTACTGGGTATGTCATTAAATTCTGATTTACAATCTCATCTCTCTCCTTCTATTTATAATGACATGGTAAATGAATTGGATGAGTACCTGCAGATTCTGACAGCCCTGCAGGCATACCAGCCAATTCTCCTGCATCCTCTTCATTATCATATGCTGTGGCTGTCACAGGCTGCGGGTCATGCTGCATTCCAATTATCAGGATTTGACTATAGTGACTTTGCCGGACAGGAACATGCCTTCTCTTACTGTAAGGAATTTCAGCAATTATATCTGAAGGCACTGACCATGAACGGTTTTCTTCGCACAGGGCTTGCCGTCTTCCCTTCCCTTACTACCTTTCATGAGCAGGCAGCAAATACCATGAACGAGTACATTGAATATCTTGATAAGCTGAGTGATCAAAAAGCGGATAACAAAGTCATCGGTACCCTGACCGCATTAGAGGCAGACCATATGGTGAGGGGTGGCTGCTATTATCTTCAAAAGCTATCGCAGACCACTGATATGATCCGATCTCCCGACTGCGACCCCACAAGGCCCAGACATGGGAGGTAAGCCCATAAGAATATAATCATCTCCATAAAAGGAGCATCCTGATCGGAGGGAACCTGCTGCTTTCCCCATCTTATTTATCAGTAGGATATAAGAAGCCTAAGGTTCCCTTTGACACAAAACGGTATACAGTCAATGGAGGTATTATTCTACCTTCCACATTTCAATGATGTCTCTTAAGCTTCACATTAGTATCTCAAGATATCTTGTATAGAACTCATCATAAGTCAAACCACTGCGATATACCAGCTGGGACAGCTTCTTGCCCAAATACCGAAAATGCCAGGGCTCATAATCATATCCGGTAATATGTTCCTTTCCTTTGGGATAGCGCAGTATAAATCCGTAGCAATAAGAATTGGCAGCCAGCCATCTTCCCTCCACCGTATTTTCAAAGGTTTGCTCCAGATCATTAATGTCAACAGTCAATCCTGTCTGATGCTCGCTATGACCGGGTCTGGCCGATACCCTGTCCCGTTCGGCCTGATACTGGTCAATATCCATACCCTCTGTCCACTTTCTATAATATACCTGTTGTTGATAGACATAGCTGCGAAAGCTTGAGATGGCTTTTAGCTCAATCCCCTGCTTCCTGGCATCGCAGCACATTACTTCAAAGGCAATCCTTGCCTGGTGACGTAATAGCATCTGCCCCTCGCTGCACTGGTCATCAATGGGTTCAAGATCGCCGGGGATAAAGTCCCGGGGCAACCGGCGATATTTATTTATCAGGACAGTCAGCTGATTCGGCGATGTAATCTGGCATACATCTGTATAAAAGGGACGATCCAGTCCGATATTCACAAAGGTAATCACCTCTTCCCAGGACAAAGAAGGCTGGTGCAGTTTATAGGACAGATATCTCTTTTCATTCTCTCTTATGTAATAGGGAAGGCAGGCACACTTCCTCAATTCACCTACCAGACCCGGCAAAAAGTCCTCCATGGAAACCCATCCTTTCAGTTATAGACGGCGCATTATTTATTTCATTATATTAAGAGAAACAGTTGAATATAATGTCTGCCCTATACTTTTTAATAAAGCAAGAGAGCTGTTGCCATGCAACAGCTCTCTGATATATCACGCATGTGCTTAGTTAGTAAATACCTGTGTCCAGTACAGAACACCGTTTACCTTATAAACACCGATACCAACCTTTCCAAAGTTCTTATTCAAGATATTTGCTCTATGGCCGGAGGAATTCATCCAACCCTCCATAACCGCCTGAGGGGACTTCTGACCATAAGCAATATTCTCACCTGCGCTGCGGTAGGATACTCCGTATTCCTTCAATACAGTGTAGAAGCTGGAGCCATCCGGTCTCGTATGGGAGAAGCTCTTGGCAATTTCCTGCGCACGTTTATTTGCTGCAGACTGCAAGGTTGAATTGGTTGTTAATGCAGGCAATCCAGCTTTCGCACGTTCCTGATTCACGATCTGCAGTACCTCTTTTGCATAAGCATTTAAATCAGAAGTATTGCTGCTTTGATCTGTATTCGCAGATGTGCTCGGCTTGCTTGTTGCTGCCGGCTTCTTGCTGGGTGTCGGTGTCGCTGTAGCTGTTGCCTTCTTGCTGGGTGTCGGTGTTGCCTTAGCAGTCGCCTTCTTGCTGCTAGACGGCTTTGTTGTCACGACTTTCTTATCCCCGTTTTTATCAGTAACTGTTTTCTTATCAGTATTACTTGTTGAGGATTTCGATTCCTGCCCTGCCTTATCTTCCTGCTTCTGTGTTTCCTTAACACTTTCTACTACTTTTGTAGAAATATCATTTATATTGAGACCGTTCGATGTGTCGACCGGATTTTGGTTCATACCAAATGTGCCCAATAGTGTCAACCCAAGTGTACATGCTGATGTTATAATAAATTTCTTCATTGTTGTACCTCCTTTAGTGGTAACTATCTGCTGCTCCCTTACAGTAACACATAGGGCATAGGGGTTCAATAGTTAGATACTGGTTGTAGAAACAAGTCTTACCGTATTTCAGGTAGATACCGGTAATATTGTTTCCAGGACCTGCATGGTATCTATCCAGATATTCTCATTTTATTATTCATTAAAAAAGCTTATAATCGCCTATTTATCGGTATTCTTCAGCATTTGGACTTGTAATAAGCAGTAAAAAATCCAGCAAGGAACTGCTGGAAAAACGCTGACATTTTGACTTATATTTTGTTTCATTATTTTTAAAATTTTATTACACAATTATTACAATAACCAAGAAAATCCGACTATTATTCAAGGAAACCGATCTTCCTTCCCCTAAGGATACCTTATTTCCTTCATTCTGAATTCACAAAAAGGGAGCCGCTGCTCCACTAAGAAATTAGTTTTGCAGCGGCTCCATCAGTACTCATGTTATCTTATGCTTATAGATGATCTTTTAATAGTCGTGTTTGTCATGCTCTTCTTTCTTGAAGATGTC
>JAJUHH010000092.1 GCA_029267975.1 Clostridiales bacterium | reverse complement strand
GGGCATGGTAGAAATCGTCTTCGAACACACCGGTGAAGAAGAGTCCGTCCACATTCCAATTACGCAGGAATGCATGCAGATCAGTGGTGGTCTCAACTGTGCGCAGCATGAGATAATAACCGTTCTCACGCAGGGTTTTCTCAATTGATCCGATAAATGCAGAATGGAAAGGGTCCTCTATAATGGTTTCTTTTTTATTCGCAGTTAAATGACTGATCATACCGATCACCTTGGAGGAACTGGATACCAGGGATCTTGCGGACATATTTGGAACATAACCGAGTCTGTCAATTGCTTCATTAATCAGCGCAATGGTTTCAGCTGACACACGTCCGGCTCTGCCATGGATCACATTGGACACCGTTGTACAGCTTACACCGACAGCATTGGCGATATCTTTAATCGTTGTCATAATCATGCTCCTTTCTTGTAAGTTTAATGTTAAACCAATATAGTCAGTCTAACATAAATCATAAAAATTGTACAGATGCTCAATTTTAAAAATGGAGAAACCAATTCACAACTTAAAATTACCCAACTTAATTTTATGTAAGGAGTAAAAACTCCTTACTCTAAGTATATAAGAATTTCATTATTATGCAAGGAGGATGGTAAGGTGAAGAAGAGAAAAATGATACTTGCTGTGGCCGAATGGCTTTTGCTGGTATTGTTGCTTGCCGGTGGTGCCTGGAACTATCTGAGGATCCAAAACAGGGTAGAACAGGTATCAAAGATGGTGGACATGAGTGACTCCAAGCTTGTACTGTATGAGGGACCCAAGTCCTTAAAGGATGCAACTCCGGAGGATTTAAAGCCGGCCAGTGAGACAGCCAGGGATTTTACCCTGAAGCATTGTGTAGATACCAAGGTCAGTGTGAACGGATATGACTGCTACGTCTATGACACCAATGTAAATCATAACCGGGTATGGTTCGGGGATTATCTTCCGCCTCAGTCCAGAACACCCATTACCTATTTTGATTTTGAAGGTATTGCAAGAATTGTTGTAACGGTACCGGATATGGCTTTGGACAGTGTGAAGATCAGCCCGGTCAGCTATGGAATTGAGCCTGTCATAGACCAGGTAAATCATACGGTATCTTTCACGGTGACACAGCCGGATAATTATACGCTCACCTTTAATGCATCACCCTCCAGAGCTTTACATATCTTTGCGAATCCCCTGGAGCTGAATGCGCCAAAAGCCGGAGATGAGAATGTTGTCTATATCGGACCCGGGGAATGGAATATTGACGCAATCATGCTGGAGGATAACCAAACCCTGTATCTGGCCGGCGGTGCAGTAGTTCACGGAATCATTCAGTCCAATTATGGAATGAACATTAAGGTTATGGGACGCGGTATTCTGGATGGGTCAACCTTTACCGGCTGGCAGGGAAAGAATGCACTGGTACCCTTAAAATTTGATTTCTGTGACAAGGTAACCATAGAGGATATCATTGTGCTCAACCCCAATGCCTGGGTATGCTCGGCCAACACCTCCAGCAACGGTACCATTGATGGGCTCAGGATTATTTCCTCCAGACCCAATGGAGATGGCATCACACTTCAGTCCTGCCAGAACTATCTGGTTCAGAACTGCTTTGTCAGAAGCTGGGATGATTCCCTGGTGATTAAGAACTACACTGGTGACTCCAAGAACATTACCTTCAGGAATAATCAGCTTTGGACCGATCTGGCTCAGTCCATGGAAATTGGCTATGAAACCAATAAAGGAAAGAAGGAAAATGCACGGATCAGTGGGATCAGCTTTGAGAATATTACGGTGCTGAATAATTTTCATAAACCGGTCATCTCGGTACATAATGCGGATGATGCTCTGATTACCGATGTTGTCTTTCAGAATATCATTGTGGAAAATGCGCAGATGGGATCGGGGGATGGTGACGAAATTCCTTATCTAATTGATTTTAATATTGCACAGAGCTCCAACTGGTCCAGCACCAAGGAACGGGGACAGATACGTAAGGTTACCATCGATGGGGTAAAGGTTCTGTCAGGAAGATTCAATCCTTCCAGAATACATGGTTTTGATGCAAGCCACACAGTAGAGGATATCACAATCAGGAACCTTGAAATTCTTGGTGAGAGGATCACAAGCTTTGAACAGGGCAAATTTGAAATCGATGAAACATCAACGAAGGATCTAACCATTGAATAGGGGAGGAGAAGGATTATGAAAATTGTCAGAAGAATATTGATCATACTATTCATCCTGGGCAATGCAGGCCTGATTTATTATTATCAGACGCAGATCAAAGAGCCTCCCCAGACCATAAGTGAAGCAAATGTCACCATTGTTAAGGCAATCGAGCAGACAGAGGCTCAGGAGCATCCGGACTTCATAAAGGAGGAATACCAGTTGGTGCTTCCGGAGGGAGAGAATGTTGCCTTGGGTAAGAAGATCACAGCAAGCAGCTATACTCAGGTATATAATGCACCCAAGGCCGTGGATGGGTCTGTAGACGGTGCCTCCTACTGGGAAGGAAAGTCCGACTATCCCAATACCTTAACTGTAGACCTGGGGGCGCCCAGCAAAATTCATGCAATCCGCCTGGCCCTCAACCCCCTTCCCATCTGGGGCAAGAGAACCCAGACGCTTGCTGTAAATATCAGTAAGGATGGGGAGAATTATACAGAGCTAGTGGGTACAAAGCAATATATCTTTGATCCGGATTATGGAAACGAAGTACAGATTAGTTTTCATGAGGTAGAAACGCAGTTCGTACAGCTGGTAATCACAGAGAACTCCGGTGCCGGTGGCGGACAGGTTGCAGAATTTGAGGTTTACAGTAAGTAAGATGAAATTCAATATCTATAGGATGAGACTGTCGCATGGCAGTCTCATTTTATTGTCCTTCTTTGGGGAAAAGCATCGCCATGATAGCTGTATGAAGGCTGAATATGTGTAAATACTTAAGCAATGGGAAAGAATATAATGCAGTTTATTTGGTATCAAATTAGCTAGGAGTGGCAACATGGAGAAATACAGACTTGGTATTGACATTGGATCTACAACGGTTAAGCTGGCACTGCTGAACCAGGAGAACCAATTGATTTATAGTGATTACAGAAGGCATCTGTCAGATATTAAAAGCACCATGTATGCACTGATAACTGAGTGTTATCGGCAGCAGGGAGAGATTAAAGTGCAGGCAAGGATAACCGGTTCCGGTGGTTTATCGGTTGCCAGATGGCTGAACATGAGCTTTATTCAGGAGGTCATTGCATGCAGAGAAGCAGTGGAAACCTTCCTTCCGGGGACTGATGTTGCAATCGAGCTTGGCGGGGAGGATGCTAAGATTACTTATTTTAAGGGTGGAATTGAACAGCGCATGAATGGAAGCTGTGCCGGAGGTACAGGAGCCTTTATCGATCAAATGGCTGTATTACTTGATACGGATGCAGGCGGGCTGAATGAATATGCAAAGCAGCATAGCATGATTTATCCCATTGCTTCCCGCTGCGGTGTATTTGCCAAGACAGATATACAGCCCCTGATCAATGACGGTGTCAGTAAGCCGGATATTGCGGCCTCAATTTTTCAGGCGGTGGTTAATCAGACCATTGGCGGGCTTGCCTGCGGAAAGCCGATCCGTGGGAAGGTTGCCTTTCTGGGCGGCCCCTTAAGCTTTCTTTCAGAGCTGCGAAAGCGCTTCTATGAAAGTCTGAAGCTGGATCCTGAATATATTATCGAACCGGAGCATTCCCAACTTTATGTGGCTATGGGAGCAGCCTTATCTGCCGGTAAGGAGCCTGTCTTATCCATGAAGGAGCTCGTGAGTAGAATGAGGCTATTAGACCGGACCGAGATAGAGCAGATAAAACATCTGCAGCCTTTGTTCCAAAGCAAAGAGGAGTATGAAGAATTTCAGCATAGACACAGTAAGGACAAGGTTGCCAGAGCTGATATAAGCAGCTATCAGGGAAGAGCCTTTCTTGGAATTGATGCGGGATCTACAACAACCAAGGTGGCTCTGATCGGTGAGGAGGGGCAGCTTATATATTCACATTACTGTAGCAATGAAGGAGAACCAATCCGAAAGGTTGTTGCGATCTTAAGAGAGATCTATGCACGCCTGCCTAAGGAGGCAAGGATTGCCAAATGTACCGTCACAGGCTACGGGGAAGCCCTGATGAAAGCAGCTCTTCATGCGGATATCGGTGAGATAGAGACCATAGCACACTATAAGGCAGCCAAGCATTTTCTTCCTGAAGTGGATTTTATCCTGGATATCGGTGGTCAGGATATGAAATGCCTGAAATTGAAGGATGGAGCCATTGACAGCATTCTTCTGAATGAAGCCTGCTCCTCCGGCTGTGGTTCCTTCCTGGAAGGCTTTGCAAAGTCACTGCACATGTCAGTAGAAGAATTTGCAAGAGAAGCACTATTTGCTAAGAATCCGGTGGATCTGGGAACGAAATGCACCGTCTTTATGAATTCCAAGGTAAAGCAGGCACAGAAGGAAGGAGCAGGGATTGCAGATTTATCTGCCGGCTTATCTTATTCTGTCATAAAGAATGCCTTATACAAGGTGATCAAGGTGAGGGATGAAAAGGATTTAGGCAAGAATATCATCGTTCAAGGGGGTACCTTCTATAATGACGCTGTTCTGCGCTGCTTTGAGCTGATCACAGGCAGGGAGGTGGTTCGCCCCGATATCGCTGGATTAATGGGGGCCTACGGTGCCGCCCTGATCGCCAGGGAACGTTCCCAAGAGGGGGATGTCTCTGCTTTGCTTGGTCTGGAGGAATTAAAGGAGTTTACTATGGCAGCAGGCAGCCGACGCTGCGAGAAATGCAGTAATCAGTGTTTATTGACGGTCAATACCTTTGGGGATGGCAGCAGCTTCATTGCAGGAAATCGATGTGAACGGGGAGCGGGAGTTGACAGAAGAACTCAGGAAAAACTACCCAACCTTTATGAATATAAATACCAGCGAACCTTTACCTACCGTCCACTGGAGGAGGAAGCTGCCCCGCGGGGTGTCCTTGGCATACCAAGGGTATTAAATCTATATGAGAATTACCCCTTCTGGTTTACCCTGTTCACCAAGCTGGGCTTTCGTGTAATCTTATCCTCACCCTCCTCCAAACAGCTTTTTGAGAAAGGATTAGAGACGATACCCTCGGAATCAGCATGCTATCCGGCCAAGCTCAGTCACGGTCATATTCTGGACTTGATCGACCGAGGGGTAAAGACTATCTTTTATCCTTCCATTGTTTATGAGAAGAAGGAGTATCAGGAAGCAAGCAATCACTATAATTGCCC
The DNA here is from genome assembly GCA_029267975.1 of Clostridiales bacterium. Taxonomy (GTDB): domain Bacteria; phylum Bacillota; class Clostridia; order Lachnospirales; family Lachnospiraceae; genus Mobilitalea. The sequence goes on along the minus strand of JAJUHH010000092.1, from coordinate 3,839 downwards.
CATTGTGATCTCTTATCCTGAGGTAGTCCGCAATAACATTGACCGAATTAAGGAAGAGCAGATTAGGATGATTTGTCCCTTCCTATCTCTTGATAATCTTGAGTTTCTGGGAAAGCGCCTTCTTGAAGAATTCAAGGACTATTCCATCTCCAGGGAGGAGATGAAAGAAGCAGTTGCCGCTGCGGAGCGGGAACGAAACAAGGTGAAGAGGGATATGCAAAAGCAGGGAGAGGAAGCATTGTCTTATCTTCGCAGCAAGCATAAGAGAGGTATTGTACTTTGTGGCAAACCTTATCATGTTGACCCGGAGATCAATCATGGGATCGCCAGATTAATAAATTCTTACGGACTGGCTGTACTGACAGAAGACAGCGTTGCTCACCTGTCGAAGGTGAAGCCCAAGCTTCGGGTAGTAGATCAGTGGGTATATAATTCCCGACTGTATCGGGCGGCTACTTTCGTAGCAGAGGAGCCATGTCTTGAATTGATACAATTAAACTCCTTTGGCTGTGGTCTGGATGCGGTTACCTCCGATCAGATTGCAGAGCTGCTGGCAGAGGGCGGCAAGCTTTATACTATGCTTAAGATAGATGAAGGCAGTAATCTGGGAGCAGCCAAGATACGTATTCGGTCCTTGATTGCTGCCATAGAAGAGAGGGAAGCTATTCAAAGACAAGCGCAGAGAATAGAAGGTGCTTTACCGGTATTTTCTAGGCCCATGCGTTTAACCCATACCATCCTTGCACCTCAGATGGCGCCAATTCATTTTGACCTGGTACAGGAAGCAGCGAGGGCCTGCGGCTACCGCCTAGAGGTACTTCCTGCTGTTGATCGCAACTCAGTGGATGAGGGCTTAAGATACGTGAATAATGATACCTGCTATCCGGCAATCCTGATGATCGGCCAAGTACTTCAGGCACTAAAATCTGGCAAGTATGACCTTAACCATACTGCCGTCATTCTGACGCAAAGCGGCGGAGGCTGCCGGGCCACAAATTATATGGCTCTATTAAAGCTTGGATTAAGGCAGGCCGGCTTTGGGCAAATTCCGGTCATCTCCTTGAATACACTGGGACTGGACAAGCAGCCGGGCTTTCAGCTGACCTATGGACTTGTGAAGCGCTGTGTGATGGCAATTATTTATGGTGATCTGTTCATGCGCCTCCTGTATCGGACCAGGCCCTATGAACGTTTTCCGGGGTCTTCGCAGCTACTGTATGACAAATGGAGAGAACGGGCCAAAGAAAACCTACGGGCTGGTGATAAAGGGGATTTCAAAAAGATTATAAGAGCAATTATTCGGGATTATGATAACCTGGAACTGCTGGACCGGAAGAAACCAAGAGTAGGCGTAGTTGGAGAGATTCTGTTAAAGTACCATCCAACTGCCAACAATGACATTATAGGAATTATTGAAGAGGAAGGAGCTGAAGCTGTTGTACCTGATCTTATGGATTATTTCTTATATTCTGCTTTTAATTCACGCTTCCGATTCCGATATCTTGCCGGGACGAAATTAAGCATGCGCTTAAGTGAAATTGCAGCCGATTATATCATCAGCTATCAGAATATCATGAGGAAGGAGTTAAGCTTAAGCAAGCGTTTTCATCCTCCGACCCCAATACAGGAACTGGCTCGAATGGCTTCGTCCTTGATATCCCTGGGCAATCAGACAGGGGAAGGCTGGCTAGTAACGGCTGAGATGATGGATTTCCTTGAGGAAGGAACCAACCACATTATTTGTGTACAGCCGCTGGCCTGCCTGCCAAACCATGTTACAGGCAAGGGAATGATCAAACCCTTACGGGAGAGATATCCTGAAGCCAATATCATGCCAATCGACTTTGATCCGGGAATATCTGCGGTCAACCAACTGAATCGGATAAAGCTTTTATTATCCTCTGCTCTGAAAGAAGTTAAGGAAGAGCAGAATATAGAAAAGCAATGATAAAGGTTCTACTGCTTTACAGCCTTCCAGGAATCAAAACGACGTTTATGCATAAAAAAACGACGTTCATGTCAGAAGCTATAGCAAAGGACTATGTTTACATGATATAAATGCATGTGAACATGGTCCCTTTTCGTAAGGGGAGAAGACGCAATAGCAGCCATATAACACTTATGGAGCTGATAGAGCATCTTCGCCAAATGTTTCAAAAGTATCTATTGGGGAATAAATACTTTGCCGAAATTATTGTCACATAGAATGCCCGGGTTATAACGTCCGGGCATTCTATGATTTATAAGTTATAAAATTATAGCAATATTGAGGAATATGATTTAACCAACGATGATCAGATCATCTCTTTCTATCACAGCTTTTAAATCATTGGACCGATTTGTTATTATCTTAAATTGCTTGTTCCCATCAAAGAGAATTGAAATCTTTTTGGTAAATCCACTTTTCTCCATTTCTTCATCAATAATAATTGATGCTTGATATTTCTGTGTTATCTCATAGACTGACATCAGTCCGATACCACTTCCACCTTCCTCTGCATGTGTCGTATGTTCTGTTTGAAATGGCACACCACTGTCAAGCACTTCAATTAAAAACTTGTCATTAATGGCTGCTATATTCGTTAGTATTGCTTTTATACCGGAAAGCTTTGTAGCAATAATAGCATTTTCTAACAAATCTGCTAACAATATGTTTAAATCTGTTTCTGAAATGACGCTCTCAAGTATGTCCTTAACTTTAATCGATATGGTTAGATCAAATTTGATATAATATTCGCTTGCTTTTTTTAACATGTATTCCATAAGAGCATCAAGAGAGAGAACTCCTATAGAAACCAGTGACTTATTTTGTAATTGATATTCTTGAATAACTTTAAAGCGATCGCGAGCTAAGTTATCTATATAGGTTATCAGATCTTTGCCCTTAACCTGAAGTTCTTGTTTGTCTGTATTCGCTGAAGTTAGTATAAAATCACTGACTGCTATCTTCATGGCTGGTATTAGCTTATTATCACTATGTATCATTTTTGATAATGCTTCATTATTTTTTTGCAATATATTGATTTCCTTTTCTTTTTCGGATACTTCATTTTGAAGAGCTTCTATTTCTGATATTCGTAAAGATTCTATATAGGTCTGTTTGATTCTGCTATGCCACCAAAGAAAAACAAAAACAGAGCACAATAATATTAAGGAGTATAAAACTGCTATCATATTTTGAGGAAGTCCTCTGGAACCTAATACAATAACTAAACATAGTAACACAATACTAACAAACACACCTGCATTGGTTGGAGCTATTTTATAAAGAAAAGGCATCCCCTTCCTAAGTCTTTTGAGACGAAAAGGAAGAAGTATAAGAAGGCATTGAAGAATAGCAACTTCGCTTGTAGTAATAATGTTTACAGCTATCTCTGTTGTTGGAGCATCAATGTTATATAATAAAATTTTGATTATTATTAGCGTTGTCATTCCGATGATACAAACTGAAATAGCATTTACTATATAACTGATTCCAAATGATAAGATAATTGTTGATATTGATAACTCAGGCTGCGTACCAAAAAGTAAAGTTGTGAATATGCAAGTAATGGTAATCATTATAAGAACACTCAATGAAGGCTGTGAGTTTCTAATGCTATATATGGCAAAAGCAGATACCAGTGAAAAGCCAAATGAAAGTAATTTTTTAAAAAGGCATAGATTGTTTAGATTAAGTAGTTTTTTATATGAATAAATACTGCAGATAATAATTGCAAAGTATTTTATTACAACCATAGCCATCTGCAATCATCCTCCAGTCAAGTTAAAATCATTGTTCTATAAAAAGTAATAATTTTCAACGAAAAATACATCACAATAATAAATTCAGAAAAGAT
>JAJUHH010000091.1 GCA_029267975.1 Clostridiales bacterium | reverse complement strand
GCAGATAACTTGCTTGGATACAAAGTGATGTAAGTGAGGCGATGTAAATGACAGCAAATTCAACAAAAGTGAAATTAACCTTAAAAGTTACAAGCTTCATCCTGCGTTTATTGATGAATATTGTGTTTTATATTTTGGTGGTTGTCCTGACGATCAATGTCGGCAAGGCGGCATTTAGCTTTGCATATCAGCTCTACGGTCCGGTTACCAAGGATCCTGCACCCGGAAAGGATATTATATTCCAGGTGAAAAAGGGCGAGACCAAGATGGACATTGCCAGCAAGCTAGAGCTTTATAAGGTAATTGAGAATAAGTATTCCTTCTATGTTAAGACGGAGCTTCAGGACTTTGTTGTCATGCCTGGAACCTATGTCGTTAATTCCTCCATGACCTACGATCAGATTCTTGCAGTTATTACTGACTATTCTCAGTCAATCGTGAAGGATGAGAATGCCGATACGGATACGAAGGATGGAGCAGAGGATGCAAATACCGGTTCGGAATAGAATGGTAAGAATTCTGAAGCTGGTACAGAGGAAGGAAAATAAATGATCGTTGATGAGAGAATTACAGCTTATATCAATTCCCTTGATAAGGAGTTGCCTTCTGTCCTCCTGGAACTGGAGAAAGAGGCTTTAGAGAAGCATGTGCCGATTATTAAGAAGGAGACCCAGGGAGTTTTAAGATTTTTATTACAATTACAACAACCAAAACGTATTCTGGAGGTCGGAACAGCCATTGGCTTTTCCGCCCTCTTTATGAGTGAATATACCGGCAAAGACTGCGCTATCACAACCATTGAAAAGGTAGCCATGCGTTTGGTGGAAGCAGAGAAGAACCTGGCCAACCCCATCTTTCCTAATAAGGATAAGATAACATTACGAAAGGGGGAAGCCCTGGAGGTATTAAAGGAGCTGGTTACGGAAGGGCAGTGCTATGATTTTATCTTTCTTGATGCAGCCAAGGCTCAGTATATGAGCTTCCTGCCCGAGCTGATGAAGCTGCTTGGGAAGAATGGAATGCTGGTGACTGACAATGTATTACAGGATGGCACTGTCATTAATTCCAGATACAGTATCACAAGGCGATATCGTACCATTCATTCCAGAATGAGGGAATATCTCTATACTATCACTCATATGGAAGAACTTAGCACAGTAATTTTACCGGTTGGGGATGGAATTGCCCTAAGCAGTAAGCTTGAGCAGTAGGCTTTGAGCTGACATTGAGCTGTAGACATTGGGCAGTAGACATTGAGCAGCAGGCTTTGAGTATTAAGCTTTGACCTGGCCTTCTATTACTGCAGATTACGCTGATACACATCGGAGTGTTTGATTAGAAAGAGAGAATTTCATGAATGAATATATAACAAAGCCGGAGCTTTTAATCCCTGCCGGCAATCTTGAAACCTTAAGGACAGCTGTGATCTATGGCGCGGATGCGGTTTATATCGGTGGTGATATGTACGGGCTGCGTGCCAAGGCTAAGAATTTTGGTCTTGAAGAAATGAAAGAGGGGATAGCCTTCGCCCATGCCTATGGGAAGAAGGTTTATGTCACAGCCAATATTACGGCACATAATTCTGATCTGAACGGGATCAGAAACTATTTCAGAGAGCTGAAGGCCTTCGGAGAAAACCGTCCGGATGCTCTGATCATCTCTGACCCTGGGGTGTTCTCCATTGCTATGGAGGAGGTCCCGGAGATAGAGGTCCATATTAGTACCCAGGCCAATAATACAAATTATGAAACCTACCGTTTCTGGCACAAGCTGGGAGCCAGCAGGGTAGTATCAGCCAGAGAACTGTCTCTGAAGGAGATTGCCGAGCTTCGTGCCAATATACCTGCAAGCATGGAGATAGAAAGCTTTGTTCACGGAGCAATGTGTATTGCCTATTCCGGAAGGTGCCTGCTTAGTAATTATTTTACCGGAAGAGATGCTAATCTTGGTGCCTGCACCCACTCCTGTCGCTGGAAGTATCATATTGTGGAAGAGACCAGGCCTGGAGAATATCTGCCCGTAGAGGAAAATGAACGGGGTACCTATATCTTTAATTCCAAGGACCTTTGTATGATTGAATATATACCGGAGCTTGTGAAGGCCGGAATCAACAGCTTTAAGGTCGAGGGCAGGATGAAGACAGCCCTTTATGTTGCTACAGTAGCAAGAACCTATCGTAAGGCAATTGATGATTTCTTTGCTGATCCTGAGCTTTATGAGAAGAACAAGCCCCTGTATCTTGAGGAGATCAAAAAAGGAGTGAACAGGCAGTTTACCACCGGCTTCTTCTTCCATAAGCCTACCCATGAGGATCAGATATATGATCACAACACCTATGAGAAGGCCTATACCTATCTGGGAACCATATCCGGTGTTAGAGAAGGCTTATATGAGCTGGAGCAGAAGAATAAGTTCAGCGTTGGAGAGATGGTTGAGATCATTAAACCAAACGGAGAGACGATCGAGACAAAGGTTCGCAAAATCACAGATGCAGATGGCAATGAGATGGAAAGCTGCCCTCATCCCCAGCAAATGATTTATGTTGACTTTGGAAGCAAACTGAATATTTATGATATTATAAGGCGGAAGGAGTAATCCTACCGCCTTATATTTTTTGGGATTTCTAATTTTCTGTAGTTAAACATTTATGAATTGAAACCTTCCAGAATATATACCTTCCAGAATAGATACTTTCCTAAATAGAGACCTTCCGGTATAGAAACATTCCTGAATATAACATTCCTGAATAGATACCTTCCTGTATACTCTCTCGGACTTTACTTAATCTTTCTCTGATTCTTACGAAAACTTAGAAGAAGTATGATTGCGGAAACTGCGCCAAAGAATAAATAGGCTTGAATCAGTGGTGCAAAGTTATACTTGCCGCCCTGCCAGAACTTAATATAATCACTGCTGATATAAGACATGGGCAAGACTTTGGCAATTGCTTTTAAGGCAGATGGCAGTTGATCCACAGTAACTCCCATCATTCCGCATAAGATCATGAAGCCAAAGTAGAGGATCATAGAGACTGCATAAGTGGGACCGAATTTCTTAAAGAGGGTTGCCAGGCCATGGGCCAGGATAAATAGTATCACCGACAGGGCATAGAGGGAAGCAATCAGGCAGAGGACAGAGCCGGGCTTTGGTACCTGAAGGTCCAGCAGCAGAATATCTACCCCCGCATAAAGGAGAAATGAGCCGGTGGTAAAGATCAGGTAGGCAATCATTTTTGCCAGAAGCATTGTTCTCTCCCGAAAGCCAAACAAATTGAGACGCAGAGGAATATCCTTCTCCAGCTCCTGAGAATAATTGGCTGCATAGCCGATCAGAAGAACGGCCATGGGGATAATCATACTCATGGTGATAAAGACGGAAGTCACTATTTCTGTATATAGCAGCTCTGGGACGGAGCTTTTGAAGACAAAGGAAAATAGGACTGACATCAGGATGGGGAAGATGACGCCAAAGACAATAACAAAGATATTGCCTGAGATATTGCGCAGTTCATATTGGACCAGTTTCCAGTTAAGCTGTTTTTTCTGCATGCGCTATTCCTCCTGTCTTCCTTTCGAAAAATCTTGCCTTTGCATTAATAGACATAATCTCTATATCATTGTTGCTGCGTTTGTAATTGATATCTTCCCGGATCAAAAGCTCAGTGACCTCTTTTTCTATGCTGCTGCTTTGGCAGGAAAGGGCGATTAGATGGTCGGGAGCCTTTATTTTTATAAGATTCTTTGTTAAATCTATATTTCTCTGATTGTTATCAATAGTGATTACGGTATTACCGCAATATTTGCGGAATAGCTCCTCCTTATTCCCGAAGTCAACTACCTGACCTTCCTCAAGAATCAGTATTTTGTTCACCAATTGCTCCAGCTCCTCGTAATAATGAGATACAACACAGAGAGTGGTATTTTTATTCCGATACCAAGCCGCCATTTTGGACATCAGCTTCTGGCGGGTTTCAAAATCCAGGCCGGAGGTCACCTCATCAAAGAACACCAGGGGAGCATCCTGAATGAGTACCAGGATGATGGTAAATCTTTGCTTTTGGCCCCCTGACAGGGCGGAGTACTTCTTGTTTAAGCACTCTTCAAAATCAAAGAAGCTGATCAGCTCCTGCAGGGCCCTATTCCTCTTGATGCGGGTATTCAATATGGTTTCCATGATATGCTTCACAGCCATAGTATTTACATAGTGATTATGCTGCATATGGACAGCAATCTCTTCTGGCTTTAGGTCTGTAGTGATGTTCCCCTGATAATTGATCAGACCAAGAATTGATTTGACAAGCGTTGTCTTCCCGGCGCCGTTTGAACCGATGATCCCGATGCGGTCCCCGTCATCAAAGGTAAGGGGGGCTTTAATGGACAAAGCCAATTGATTGCCATACCTGACTTGGAGATTGTTAATGATTAACATAAGGGTACCTCCCATTCTATTTCAAGCTTCTTTTTAAAACTATAGCAAATGGATATGAATTTCCAATGAAGATTCCGTGTACCTGTGATGTATCTTAACTCTAAGCCGACGAAAGGATAGGCAGGATCATCAGGGATGCTGTAATTCTGCCATAACACCCCCGGCAATATTATAAAGCTTTACCTGGCAGCGGATGAACTTGGCATAATAGGAGGCTACATATAGGCCTAAGCCATGGGATTTGCTTTTAAGAGCAGGGGAGCTGCCAGCTTTCAGCATGGTATTTTCTCCTGTAACAAAGGGTTCAAATACATGGGGAAGGAGCTCCTCTTCAATTGTCGCACCATAATTGGTGATACACAGCCGATGCTCCTCGAAGGAGATTTTAATGTGCCCTCCTTCCGGTGTATAAGTTATAGCGTTGGATAAAAGGTTATCAAGGATAATCTTTAATAGCTCCTGATCGCTTTCCAGGGTGGAGCCCTGTCCTTCCGTGCTGATCACAAGCCCTTTCTCCTCCAGTACTACCCGATAGGAGGAGAGACATTCCTTCAGGAGCTCAGGTAAAAAGACAGCTTCAAACTGGAGGTTACGGGAACAATGATTTAGATAAAGGATGTCATCCACGATTTTTTGCATGGAGAGCAATTGTTCTTTTACCTGAGGCAGATAAACCTTAACCTCCTTATATTTACCCACTTCACCGATCATACCCTGTACCAGCAGAAGCGCGGCGGTTATGGGTGTCTTTAGCTGATGGGAGGAGGCCCGAAGGAAGACCTCCTGGCGCTTATTTTCCTCGGTCAGAGTCTGGTTTTTCGCCTCCAGCTCCTGATAACTCTCCTGTACTTTTTCATACAATCTGTTTAAACTTTCTCCAAGGCTGCTGATCTCATCATGTCCGCTGATAGGAATGGGTTCCAGTTTCAGATTCTTCGCCTCTGTCATATACTGGGCATGATTGGCAAGCTTGATGATAGGAAGAATGATGAGGCGGGAAAAGAGCTGGGAGGATAATAGGACCAGAAGCAAAGCAACCGCAACGATCATAGGCAGACTTTGATATACTACCGGTCGGATTTCTTCAATTCTGGGAGTCATTAGCGGAAGAAAGGTAAGGATGATGGCATCCTCGGTAACACCCAGTGCAATGTAAATGGTGTAATAATTCTTCCCGTCCGTAATGCTGCTTTCATAAACCATCAGCTGATTGGAAACCACATGGAATTGAGAGGAGATGATCTGAAAGAGATCTTTATTAAAATAAAAGCTGTATTCAAAATTAAGCGGAGCATCTTCGGATTGCAGGCTATTCTGGAAAAGCTCCTCTGCAATTGCTGGCAGGTTGAGATCGTCTTCCTTCAGGTTCTTGATATCCTCCGGATATCTGGCATAATATCGAATTTTATCAAGGAGCTTAATGAGGCTTTGCCTTTTTAAATCAATGGTGATTTTGAAAAATTTATTTACGAGCTTAATAGAATTACCCCTCATGGGAAGCTCAGCTGTGAGAGTTCCACTTGGATTTGCCAGCTCCAGGTTCTCATAGCTTTGCACCTTCATATAGCTCTTCTGCAGCCTGACAACCGATTCATAATTCCGATCCAGCATATAAGATACATAAAGGGAGGGAAGCATGAGTATAAAATATCCGACAATCAGGGATACGATGATAACCGATAATATGGAACTGTATAGCAGGGTTTTCTTTGATAAATTCATAACTCCTCCTGACCGGCCTTAGGCTTCCTCATTAAATTGATAGCCGACTCCTATGATCGTCTTAATAAAGTTGCGGGGAAGTTTCTTTCTTATATTTTTTACATGAGCATCAATGATACGGTCATTACCTATGTAATCTTCATTAAAGATTCGCAGGATCAGCTGCTCCCTTGTAAATGCTCTTGTCGGTTCCTTTATCAAGGTCTGTAAGAGCAAAAACTCACTCAGGGTTAGCTGCAGGGGTATATTGTCATAGAAAGCCTGGTAAGAATCCTCATTTAAATACAAGCCGGAAGGTTTCTCGGACTTTTTCTCTGAGGACTTGGTTCTGCGTAAGATGGTTTCCATGCGTTTTAGCAGAATTAATGGAGAGACTGGCTTGATCACATAATCATCCGCATAGAGGTTAAAGGCTTTCACCTGAGTGGGTTCATCATTGATGGCAGTCAGCATTATCACGGCCATATCAGGTCTGCTGTTTCTTATATGCTGCAGGACCTCAAGGCCACTTCGGCTTGGAACCATGATATCCAGTACGGCCAGATCAAAGGTCTGTTCCTTAAGTAAGCGGATGGCGGCTTCCCCGTCTCTGACGCTTGTAACATCATACTGCTGCAGCTTCATATATTCAGTTAAAACCTCCAGAATAGTAGGTTCGTCTTCCAAGAATAATACCTTAACCATATTCTTCCCTCCTAGGTACCATGATAAGGTAAATTATAACATATTTTTGTGAAAATAGTATAATTCGCAGAAACATTATGTGGATGATTATTTTGCGAGATTATTGCGGGTCTCGTTCAGCGGAATATTTAAGGATGTATTTTTTGCCATCCAGTTATAAGACCAGGGTTTCCTTCAGCGTCCCATGTCATATGATATATGGAATATTGGTGATGTTAAGGATGAAGTGGCTGATGAGAAAACGAATCCTTTCCATGATTCTTGCGTTACTGTTCTTACTGACAAGCGGAATACCTGCCGTATTTACTTACGCTTGCGTTATGCCGAGCTCGGCTGATTGGCCAGCATTCTCTCCTAAGATTACACCAAACTCTACTACAACTCCCCAAACACTCCAGGGCTCAATTTCAACGCCAACTTCCTCAGAGCCTGCACCTTATGTACTGGCATCCTTTGAGCCTACACCCTCTGTACCGGCATCCTCAAACCCGACACCTTTTGTACCAACGCCGACTACAGCAGCAATGCCGACAAGCCCCACCCCAACAGATGTACCAAAGGCTACACCTATTGCACCAACTCCCAGTGCAACACCAACTCCGGAGACCTTTATACCGGAGACCTTAAAGAAGATGGCACAATATGATTACATTGCCAACAGTGTAACCGGATTAAGCAGCGTCAAGCAAAGCCGGGAACAGTTAGAGGAAGCTGTCGCTGCATTCGGTAAACTTTATTTTAGCGGAATGCCTTATTCAAACTATAAGAAGGCAATGGGATATGAATGGACGGATTGTACCGACTATTCAGGTAAGCCGGTGAAGCTTTCTCTGGATCTAAGCAAGACGCTTAATTATGAAGCATATGTGAAGCTATTGAAGAAGCTGTCACGATATGAGGGGGTCTATCTGTATAAAATCGGTGAATCCCAGCAGGGAAGAGCAATCTATGCCATAGAGGTTGACTTTGCCTAAGAAGAGGAGAAGCAGGTGCTCATGTTTACAGGACAGGTGCATGCCAGAGAATTTGCCGGAGGCACCTATCTTGTAAAAATGTTCATCGATCTTGTACAGAAGGCACAGACAGACAAAGGGCTGAAGGAGCTGCTAAGGCATTACAAATATGTTGCTATACCAATTATTAATGTAGATGTCAGAGAAGCTCTGATCAATGATCCGGCTTCCTGGACCAGCTCCAGCGGCCTATGGAAGGCCTATGTGAATGGCACTGACGGCAACCGTAATTTCCCCGGTGTACTCTGGGGACAGGTCAGCAAGGGTAACCGTCTCAAATGGAATATCAGGCTCACACCGGGAGGGGACAATTACCCCGGAAAAACCGCCGGTAGCTGTCCTGAGACACAAGCGGTTATGAAGTGGCTTTATCATTACATCATTGTCGATAAGGCAAGGTGTTTACTTGATATGCATCAGCAGGGCTCAATCATTTATGCCGGGAAGGAATGGTCTACCAGAGCCCAGGAGAAAACAGCAGAAGAACTGCGGAAGAAGGTTATGAGCTTCCTTAACCGTGGAAACAGCTCCGGCAGAACCTATAAGATTGCTGAGGATGAACCGGAATATGGCTTAAATGGAACAGGCTCAACCATTACCGATTATGCAGTGTCCCTTGCCAGCGGAGCTAAATTTTCTGTGGCCATGGGCTTTAGTGCATATACGGATGGGGAGAGGGAGTATATGCTGATGGAGCTTGGCGATCTTGATAAAGCGAAGTTTCCCATTAATGCTCCTAATCCTGAGTTCTCAACCCTGACCATTGAAATCGGATTGGGTCAGAAGTATCTGGGTAATTCAGCGAGTACCAGAAAATTAATCGCCACAGAGTACAAGAAGTATCATTTTGATGCATTATTAGAGTCCCTGCCGGAGCTGTTACCCTAAATAAGTCAATTAAGGTGACTGAAGTATTTGTTGTACAGGGTCAGTATTTGTCCCCGCCTAAAATATTTTTTGTCCTTCTGTCCTTTTTTAAGAGGGATAGGCACTTTATGTCATTTCCCATCATATGATATTAACGAATCATTAGGCATTGAGGGTGCTTATTTTCGTGAAGTCATTTCCAAAGCCACTAAGCACCAAAGAAGAAGCCGACTATTTAAAGCTCTGTAAAGAAGGTGACAAAGAAGCCAGAGATAAATTAATTGAACATAATCTCAGATTAGTAGCCCATATCGTCAAGAAATATAATATGGTCGACAAAGAAACCGATGATTTAATATCGATAGGTACAATCGGTCTGATCAAAGCGATTGACACCTTCGATGAAGAGAAGGGAATTCGTCTGGCTACCTATGCCTCCCGTTGCATTGATAATGAGCTCTTAATGATGTTACGAAGCGGTAAGCGTTTAGCAAAGGAAGTCTATTTATATGATC
>JAJUHH010000090.1 GCA_029267975.1 Clostridiales bacterium | reverse complement strand
CTGTTTACCTTAAGAAAGAGCGAAAAGTAAAGAAGCCTGATTAGAAAGGAGTTCCTATGAAAAGGATATTGATTGTAGAGGATGAAGTGGCTATTGCGGAGCTGGAGAAGGATTATCTGGAATTAAGCGGCTTTGAAGTCGAAGTTGAGACCGACGGTGCAGCCGGTGCCAGAAGGGCACTGGAGGAGGAATATAATCTGGTAATACTTGACCTGATGCTTCCCGGAATGGATGGATTTGAAATCTGTAAGATGGTGCGAGAGCAAAAAAATATACCGGTGATCATGGTTTCTGCCAAGAGGGATGATATTGATAAGATCCGTGGCTTGGGCTTAGGCGCGGACGATTATCTGACAAAGCCCTTCAGTCCAAGTGAGCTGGTCGCAAGAGTGAAGGCTCATCTGGCCAGATATGAAAGACTGATTGGTTCCGGTGTAAAAGAGAACGAAGTGATTGAAATACGAGGTTTAAAAATAGATAAGACAGCCAGAAGGGTGTTCTTAAACGGGGAAGAGAAGATCTTTACCACAAAGGAATTTGATTTACTTACCTTCCTTGCCCAAAATCCCAATCGTGTCTATACCAAGGAAGAGCTCTTTCGAGAGATATGGGATATGGAATCGGTGGGAGATATTGCTACCGTAACCGTCCATATCAAGAAGATCCGTGAGAAAATCGAATATAATACTTCCAAGCCTCAGTATATTGAAACCATCTGGGGTGTGGGATATCGTTTTAAGGTATGACTTTATATGAGGGTCTGTGCTTGCACAGACCCTATCTTTTTGAACTTATTGACAATATATTAACAAAGTGCTAATATTATCCTAGCCAATTCAGAAGATCTCTGATGAAAAGGCATAGGTATAAATCAAAATTGCCTGACAGGACGACACTCGAAGAGAAAGGCAATTCCATTATGGTTGATTGATATCCCTGTGCTTTGGCACGGGGATTTTTTTGAGTATGATGTGGATAACATTCTGCTTAGGAGGTAAGGTTGTGGATACAAGAGTCGCATTGATTGGAATTATTGTGGAGGACATGGATGCAGTAGAGCAGCTTAATAGCTTGCTGCATGAATACGGACAGTATATCCTGGGCCGTATGGGTATCCCCTATCGGGAGAAAAACATTAATATTATCAGTGTAGTACTAAATGCAGAGGCTAATATCATCAGTGCTCTGGCAGGAAAGCTGGGTATGATTAAAGGGCTCAGTGTTAAGACCATTTACTCTAAGAAGTAAAAAGCTTCTGATAATCAAAAGTAAGAGTAATAAAAGTAAGAGTAAATAAGTAAAAGTAACAAAGTAAAAGTATAAAAAGTAAAAAGTTACAGAAGTGAAAGTGACAGTAATAAGAAATAAAAGTAATAATGATGAAGTAATAAAATATAAAAGCAGTAAAAGAAAAGTCATAAAAGAAGTTATAAATGAAAAGTTATAAAGAAAAGTTATAAAAAAGCTATGGTTAGTAATGTCAAAATGAAATATGGCAGATATTTCACCAGAATCGGGAGGTTAAACATGAAAAAATTTAAACTAATCGCAATGCTTATGATCTTTGTTCTTATGATGACAGCATGTACAAGTAAAAATACTGCAAAGGATGCGAATGAAACACAAAGCACAGCCACGCCAGAGCCTACTGCGGCACAGGAGCAGCCGACTCCCACGGCAACAGAGACCCAGGCAACTCCTACACCGGAGTCTACGCAGCCAGCAGAGAAAATGAATATAAGAGTTGCAGCCCTGAAGGGACCCACAGCCATTGGCATGGTTAAGCTCATGGACGATGCTCAGGCCGGTACAAGCAGCAATGAGTATCAGTTTACCATCGCCGGTATGGCAGACGAGGTAAGCACCGGTTTGGTTAAGGGAGAGTTTGATATCGCTGCCATTCCCTGCAATTTAGCTTCTGTCTTATATAATAAAACCAAGGGACAGATCACACTGGCAGGCATAAATACCCTGGGTGTTCTTTATATTGTTGAAACAGGTGAGAATATCAATAGCGTAGAGGATCTGAAAGGAAAAACCATATATTCCACCGGAAAGGGAACCACCCCCCAGTATACCTTGAACTACCTCCTTCGTGCCTATGGGATTGATCCGGATAAGGATGTAACCATAGAGTATATGTCAGAGGCTACGGAGGTTGCAGCCCTCTTAAGTAAATCCGCTGATGCGGTTGCCATGCTGCCTCAGCCCTATGTAACAACGGTGCTGATGAATAATGAGAAGACAAGGATTGCCCTTGATGTAGCCAAGGAGTGGGATGCCGTAAGCTTAGACGGAAGCTCTGTGGTGACAGGTGTCGTTGTTGTAAACACTGATTTCCTTAAGGAACATAAGGATGCTGTCGATGCCTTTCTTCAGGAATATGCAGCTTCCACAGCTTATGTCAATGAGAATGTGGATGCGGCAGCTGACCTGACAGAGAAATTTGATATCTTTAAAGCTGCTGTTATGAAAAAGGCAATTCCCTATTGCAATATCACCATGATTCAGGGAGAGGATATGAAGGCCAAGGTAAGCGGTTATCTCAATGCCCTATACCTTCAGAATCCCGAGTCCGTGGGCGGTACAATGCCAGGGGATGAGTTTTATTATATGCCTTAGGTATTTTGTATGAGGTATCAATTATTTAGAATAGATATTTCATATGAGCTATCATTTACTATAGAAAAGGTGGTAGGCAAGGATGAAGCTATTTCGGAGCTTAGGTTTGAAAAAACATAGAAATCAACTGCTGGCAGTTTTATTTTGGCTGCTGGTCTGGGAAGTACTTGTCCTTTCGGTTGACAATGAGCTTCTGCTTCCTTCTCCGGCTTCGGTCTTGCTAACCTTATTGGACCTGATACAAACCCTTGATTTTTGGCAGACAATTCTTTATTCCTCCTTACGGATTATCTTTGGCTGTCTGCTTGCCATAAGCACCGGTCTTGTCTTTGCCATAGGGGCTTACCGATTTTTATGGGTAAAGGACCTATTGGCCCTGCCCGTAAAAATTATGGAGACCATTCCGGTGGCATGCTTTATCATTATTGCACTGATATGGCTTCATCCGCAGAATCTATCTATACTGGTAGCTTATATGATGGTCCTGCCCATCATTTATTCCAATGTGCTGCAGGGATTAAAATCAAGGGATGAAAAGCTGCTGCAGATGGCCCGGGTATTTGGTGTTAGTACCTGGAAAAAAATCAAAGCAATCTATGCTCCGGCGGTGAGGCCCTTTTTCTTAAGTGCAGTCACGGTGGGAATCAGCTTTGGCTGGAAAGCAGGCATAGCAACAGAGATTATTGCAAATTCCAATCACTCTATCGGAGAACGCTTGTATGAAGCTAAGCTTTACTGGATGACCAAGGAACAGCTGGCCTGGGCTGTAGTAATTATACTGATCAGCATTTTCTATGAAAAAACCGCAAGGATGATCATGCGCTTACTGCAGCCTCAGAGTGAGACTTGATCAACGGAGGGAAGGTCTGCATGGATATAGAACTGAGAGAGGTTACAAAACGCTTTGGCGCCAAAACAGTATTAGACGGAGTGAGTATCAGCCTGTCGGAGGGGCAGGTCAACTGCCTTATGGGTCCTTCGGGCAGTGGAAAGTCAACCATTGTCAATATACTGCTGGGCCTTTTGCCCATTGATTCAGGGCAGGTGATTGGAATGAAAAATCGAAAGATCGCAGCTGTATTTCAGGAGGATCGGTTGATTGAGCATTGGGATGCCCTGAAGAATGTGCAGCTGGTATGTGATAAGAGCCTTACCAAGGAAGATATCCTAAGAGAGTTTCAGCAGGTTGGTCTGGAGGAGGATGTTGACTTGAAAGATCACAGAAAGCCGGTTAGCCTTTATAGCGGTGGAATGAGAAGAAGGGTTACTATTGTTCGGGCGCTTCTGGCTCAGAGTGATATTGTAATCCTGGACGAACCCTTTAAGGGCTTGGATGATGCCCTCAAGCTGCAGGTGATCGCTTATGTAAAGCAGAAGACGGCAGGAAAGACCCTCTTAGTAGTAACCCATGATAAGGAAGAGGCACAGCAACTAGGTGGAAATATGATCATATTACAGGCGGCGGTTTAAATTGTGCGTTGTTTTTTTTCCTGGAATCAGCTATAATACTATACTAAACGTAGCTATTGTAAAAAAAGAGAGGGATAATTCATGCATATTACGATGACAGGTAATCTGGGGAGTGGTAAGTCCACCTTATGCAAAATACTGAATGAAAAATATCAGTTTGAAATATATTCAACCGGCAAGGTTCAGAGAGAGCTGGCCAGACAGATGAACATGACCACTCTGGAGCTGAATCAATTCATGTGCTCCGATAAGAAATATGACAAAATGATCGATGACGAGACAGCCAGAATCTCTCGGGAAAATAAGGACAAGGATATTATCTTTGACTCAAGACTTGCCTGGCATTTTGTTGAGCATTCCTTTAAGGTCTTTGTATCCGTAAGCCTGGATGTGGCGGCTGAGCGTGTCATGAACGACCAGCGGGGCGCAGAAGAGAAGTACGCTTCCTTTGAAGAGGCCAGAAAGCTTCTTGCAGAGCGTGCAGCTACTGAGAAGGATCGTTATAAGGATATTTATAACTTAAATTATATGGATTTCTCCAATTACAACCTGGTCATCGACAGCACCTATTGTCTTCCGGAATTGATTGTGGAAATCATTCTGAAGGAAGCAAAGGAATATGAGGCAGCCTATGCCGCAAATGCGGTTGAAACCTCCAAAATGCTGGTATCTCCCAGGCGCCTGATTCAGGAAGAGGAGATCAGCGAGCAGGATCAGCTGGATCTTGGTGAAATGGTGAAGGCTTATGAGAAGGAACCCTATATGATCGATGCTACGGTACTTGTAACAAAGGAAGAGGATAATTACATTGTTCTTCGGGGGATGGAGCATGTGAAAGCAGCTTACCTGGCCAAGGTTCCTTATGTGCCAATTAAGATCGAGAAACCTTAATTTTCCTCATTTTCCTTGGCGGATTCTAATAATATTTGATAAATTTAGCTACATTTTTACAAGATATTTCCGAGGATTATAATAACAAAATCGTGAACAATAAATACAGGAGAATTCATCTTAGGATGAATTCTTTTTTTTATCATAGGAAGGAGGTTGCATTTTGAAGAGCATGGAGAAGCTTTATGTCAAAATAAAGGGTCCGATCCTATTAGTACTTATCACACTTGGCGTATATCTGTGCTTGCGCTTCCTGCTGGGACTGGTCCTGCCCTTTTTAATTGCTTACTTCCTCGCCTGGATTATCCGGCCGGTGACAGAGAGCCTTCATCGGCGCTGGAGGATACCCCGAATACTGGGAGGAAGCGCAGCCCTGCTTCTCCTGGTTGCAGTCTTTGGGACAAGCATCTGTCTGCTGATTAACATACTGATCAAACAATCCATCACCTTTATCAGAAACCTGCCCATCTATATGGATGCCATTGCTGAGAAGCTGGATCATATCTGTTCAGGCTGTGATGCCATGTTTGGCCTGGATGGCGGGACCATTCGAGGCTTTGTTGATGAGAATCTGCTTTCCGGTTATAACAGATTAAAGGCAAATCTGATGCCGGAGCTGACGGAGCATACGATCTCCATAACTATTTGGATCATCGGCTTCTTTGGGGTGTCATTAATTATCTTTGTTTCTGCAGTATTGATTGCAAAGGATCTGCCCGAGCTTCGGGAACGATTTGAGAAGATGAGTTCCTATGAAGACATTCATAAAGTAACACAGAAATTATCAGAGGCAGGAGTTGCTTACCTGCGTTCCCAGCTGATTATCATGATTATTATTGCGGTCATCTGTGTCCTGGGATTGACATTGCTAAAGAATAACTATGCATTTTTAATTGGAATCGGAATCGCGATCATGGATGCCTTGCCGGTGCTTGGCAGCGGCTTGGTGCTTGTGCCCTGGGCAATCGTTATGCTGGTAAACGGCAATATCTATCAGGCAGCAATCCTTGTGACAATCTTTTTGGTCTGCCAGGTAACCCGCGAGATATTGGAACCCAAGCTCATTGGTAATAGAATTGGGGTAAAGCCTTTATTTACACTGATTGCAATTTATGCGGGAGTAAAGCTCTTCGGCTTTGCAGGCTTCTTTTTGGGCCCCATCGGACTGATTATCATCAGAACGGTTTATCAGGTCATTGCCGAGAAGGCGCAGGAGGGGAACCCGGAACAGGTTAAGTGATTAGGAGAAACAGTAAAAGGAAGAGCTTATTGACATCTAAGCAGCTTCCTTCTTCATTAGTCCAATTAAATCCGGGGGAACGATATTCTTTTTCTCCTCTACCGCAATAAAGAAATCAATGGGATAGGCTCTTTCTGCTTTGATTAACCATACGGTTAATCAAAAGTCTTGTTTTTTGATTACGGGGATTATACTGACAGCTGACGCTGCTGTCAACTATAAAATTAAATACTGTTCACAGCCCTGCAGCTGAAAAAAGTAAAAAGTAAAAAAGGAACAAGACATACATATGTCCTGTTCCTAATGTTATAATGGCATAGAAATAAGCATTAAAAATAAAGGGGAGAATTCATTATGAAAAAGGAGATTGCTATTTCTGAAAGGCCGGATAGAATTGCAGGATATGACGCTGAGCAGTACTTGGCAGCCTGCGGTAATATGTCATGGTATGATTTTGTGACAGCCATGCCGTCCCTGGTATTCGTCGTTACAGGATGGAAATCCAACGGTAAAGAAAACGCCTGTCTGCACTCTTGGTCTACCTTTGCGGGCAGCGGAGCTGACAACTTCATCTGTATTCTGGGAAAAGTCGACAAAGGCGGGCATATGTATCAATCACTGAAGGAAACGAGGGTATGCGTGTTAAATTTCCCCTCATACGACATTTATGACCGCTGTATTAAAACAATTGGCAACAATCAATTTGAAACAGATGAGATCACCGCTTCCGGCTTAACGGCGGAGAAGGCCTCAAAGGTCAATGCCCCCCGAATCAAAGAGTGTTTTTTAAATATCGAATGTGAGTTTTTATGGGAGCATGAGCTTTTTGAGGGAAGCAAAGAAGTGGCTGTTGCATTGAAGGCTGTCAACGTATGTATGGATAGCGAACGCTATGACCAAAGTAAGTATGGCAGATACGGGAAAAGCGGATACTTGTATCAAATTGATCAACCCATCCATCCTGAAACAGGAGAGATCACGCCCATCAATTACGGAACCCTGGAAGCGGGCGCTCCCCTTGAATGGATTACGAAATAGCTATACTAACTCTATATTAATTCACAAAAGCTGATAAGCTGCTGAATGGCTTCACCCTGCTGCTATGGATAAATAGATGGGAAGCCATTAGCCCTTGACAAAGAGGATTTTCTGGCATAGAATGAAATAACTTAAATGTTTTGATTGGCGATGAAGAGGAATAGTAGATAAGAATCGTATCCCAGAGAGGGAAGTAATGGTGAGAGCTTCCCATACAGATCTTATTGAACCGGCCTTGGAGCCTTGCATGAAAGGAGTAGTTTAGCTCCCCCAAATGCAACGTAATGCCGGCGTTAACGGTGATAAAGAGAACTGCCAGTAAGAAGGGCAGTTAATTAGGGTGGTACCGCCGAGTCTTTCGGTCCCTTGTGGATAGAAGGGCTTTTTTTATTGCCTGAAAATGCATTGAAAAGCCAGAATATCCGTATATGCAGCATGGCTGAAGCAAAGAATCATTGCAAATCATGTAAAGGAGAGAGAGTTATGGCACAGGATAAGAAGTTGGTTGAGGCAATTACCTCAATGGAGACAGACTTCGCCCAGTGGTACACGGATGTTGTTAAGAAGGCGGAGCTGATTGAGTACTCCAGCATCAGAGGCTGTATGATTTTACGTCCTCTGGGATATGCGATCTGGGAAAATATCCAGAAGCAGTTGGATGCAGATTTTAAAGCTACCGGAGTGGAGAATGTATATATGCCCATGTTCATTCCGGAGAGTTTATTACAGAAAGAAAAGGATCATGTGGAAGGCTTTGCGCCTGAGGTTGCCTGGGTAACCCATGGCGGCGGAGAGGCGTTGCAGGAGAGAATGTGTGTCAGACCTACCTCCGAGACCCTCTTCTGCGACTTGTATTCCAAGATTATTCAGTCCCACAGAGATTTGCCCAAATTATATAATCAGTGGTGCTCCGTTGTTCGTTGGGAGAAGACCACCAGACCCTTCCTTCGTTCCATGGAATTTCTATGGCAGGAAGGCCACACAGCACATGCTACCGCAGAAGAAGCAGAGGAGAGAACCATTCAGATGCTTAACGTATATGCAGACTTCTGTGAGAGAGTACTTGCCATCCCTATGATTAAGGGCCGCAAGTCCGAGAAGGAAAAATTCGCAGGTGCACATGCAACCTATACCATTGAAGCCTTGATGCATGACGGCAAGGCGCTGCAGTCCGGTACCAGCCACAATTTCGGTGACGGCTTTGCAAAGGCCTTTGACATTAAATATACAGATAAGAACAATACCTTACAGTATGTTCATCAGACCTCCTGGGGTATGTCCACCAGAATTATCGGTGCGATCATCATGGTACACGGGGATGACAGCGGCTTAGTTCTGCCTCCCAGAATTGCTCCTACCCAGATCATGATTATCCCCATTCAGCAGAACAAGGCGGGGGTTCTTGACAAAGCCTTTGAGCTGAAGGAGAAGCTTAGCTCCTTCAAAGTTAAGGTGGATGATTCAGATAAGAGTCCCGGCTGGAAGTTCAGCGAGCAGGAAATGCGCGGTGTTCCCATCCGTATTGAAATCGGACCTAAGGATATTGAAGCAAATCAGGCAGTTATTGTAAGAAGAGACACCAGAGAAAAGATTGTGGTATCACTGGATGAGATTGAGGTAAAGGCCGGTGAGATCCTTGAGAAGATGCAGTCCGATATGCTGGAGAGAGCAAGAGCACATCGTGACAGCCATACCTATGTGGCTACTACCATGGAAGAATTTGAGAAGACCATTGCTGAGAAGCCTGGTTTTATTAAGGCAATGTGGTGCCAGGACGAGGCTTGTGAGAAGGAGATCAAGGAGAAGACAGGTGCTACCTCCCGTTGTATGCCTTTTGAACAAGAGCATCTGGCAGATACCTGCGTATGCTGCGGCAAGCCTGCCAAGGTTATGGCTTACTGGGGTAAGGCATATTAATGCAGTTATATGTTATTATAAGCTGATAATATTTAATAAGAATCAGCTTGAAAGAGAGTTAAGGATAAAAGAGTAATTATAAAAGAGTAATTATAAAAGAG
>JAJUHH010000089.1 GCA_029267975.1 Clostridiales bacterium | reverse complement strand
CCTATCTCTTACCTTATCATCTGCTTTTGGCAGTATTGGGATTGCTTTAATATCTATCTGTCTTCTTTTGCATTCTATTATACCATAATATCTTATTTTTTCCTGCATAAATTATTACTTGCTAACCTGTGGTTATACATCTGCGGAGTAATTGACAACCATCGCTTTTTGCCGTTGCGTATAGAGTTTTTTTTCAATATAATATTGTTTTGAGCATACACGAATGAGAGGATTTTATTGATGGATAAGGTATGGAAAGCAAAATGGATGATAGATAGAAAGTTCTACGGTTTAACCCCAGTAAATGTTTTTCATAAGGAAATGGCAGACACAACAGATGATAAGCACAAGGAAGAGCTGAAGAATTATCATATGCTGGTACGAAAGAAGTTTCTGCTTAAGGAAGTTGGGAAGGAAGCCTATCTGGATATTACAGCAGATGACTACTATAAATTATACATCAATGGCCATTTTGTAGGCCAGGGACCGGCACCCTCCTATTATTTTCATTATGCCTACAATCGGTATGAGGTAGGGAAATACCTGCGCAAGGGAGAGAACCTAATCGCTGTACATGTTTATTATCAAGGACTGATCAATAGGGTATGGAACAGCGGAGATTATCGCCAGGGTCTGATTGCGGAACTGTCAATTGATCATGAGCTTGTACTTTATACGGATGAGACCTGGAAGGCTAAAAGGGCATTAGAATTCATCGGCAATGAGACCATCGGCTATGACACCCAGTTCAGAGAGGATATTGATAGCCGTCTGCAGGAAAAGAACTGGAGAGAGCTTAATTATAAGGATGATACATGGGAGTACCTGCAGGTTCATCTGACAGATGATCATAAACTGGTATTGCAGGAGACCCCTGTAATTAATGTATATGAAGTAAAGCCAACTCTGATTGAGCAGCTGGAGGAAGGGCATTATCTCATTGACTTTGGCCAGGAGATTACAGGACAGTTCAAGGCCGAAGCTTTGGGAGAAGCGGGACAGGAGATCACCATATTATGCGGGGAAGAACTAAGGGAGGACCATGTGAAAAGGGTTCGCCATGAAATGCGCTGCAACTGCAATTATAAGGATACCTGGATATTATCCGGTTCAAAGGATGTATTGGAATTCTATGATTACAAGGCATTTCGCTACGTGGAAGTAATCAGTCCCATTGGTACGATTATCCCGGAAAGTATGTGTGCCCTTGTCAGGCATTATCCTATGGAGGAGGAGAAATGTAAATTTGCTTCCTCCAATGAACTGCTAAATGCTATCTGGAGCATATGCAAGAATGGCGTGAAATATGGAACTCAGGAAGGATATTTGGATTGCCCCAGCAGAGAGAAGGGGCAGTATCTTGGGGATGCCACAGTAACAAGCCATTCTCATCTATATCTCTCCGGGGACCTAAGGATATTCAAAAAATGCTTAAAGGATTTTGCGCTTTCTAGCTATATTTGTCCCGGGATCATGGCAGTTGCTCCCGGAAGCTTTATGCAGGAGATCGCGGACTTCTCCCTGCAATGGCCCTATCAGTTATTGAATTACTATATGCACAGCAATGACATTGAGTTCTTAAAAGAAATGTACCCCATTGCTGAAGGAATTATCAGGCACTTTAAGCAATATCAAAGAGAGGACGGCTTGCTGGAAAAAGTCAGCGACAAATGGAACCTGGTGGATTGGCCGGATACTCTTCGGGATGATTATGATTTCGAGCTTTCCAAACCAATCGGAGAAGGCTGTCATAATGTGATCAATGCTTTCTTTTGCGGGGCGGTGAAGACACTGAATGAGATCAGAGATATACTAGGCATGGATTACCTGGATGAATTTGAGGATTTAAAGAAAGCTTATATCAATGCCTTCTATGACAAGGAGCGTAAGCTGTTTCGGGATTCAACCGTATCTGGTCATTGCTCCCTCCATTCCAATATGCTTCCGCTCTTTTGGGGGCTTGTACCCAAGGAAGCAGAGCATAGTGTGATCGAGTTGATCAGAGAGAAGAAATTACAATGCGGTGTCTACAATGCTTACTTTTTGTTAAAAGGCCTAGCGAAGGCTGGTGCTTATGATCTGGTATACGAACTCTTAACCTCAGAGGAGGAACGTTCCTGGGCTAATATGGTAAGGGAAGGTGCTACTACCTGCTTTGAAGCCTGGGGTAAAGAGCAGAAGAATAACACCAGCTTATGTCATCCATGGGCAAGCGCACCAATCTCTGTTATCATAGAGGATATTCTGGGGATTAGGCCGTTAGAGCCGGGCTGGGGGAAGATCTCATTTACCCCTCACTTGCCAAAATCATTGGACTATCTGCATGTTGAGTTTGAAACCATTCAGGGCAGAATAGTGCTGGAACATAACAATGGTATTTCCCAGGTAATTGTTCCGGAGGAATGCATTCTCGAGCAGTAATCTATACTGCTATTGCAAGTTATGCCATTGTTGTGTTACAATATCTTTTGTTATGAACAAGATTTTAGGAGGAAGCGAAACTATGACAGCTTCAATGCGTTTAAGATAAGCAGGCAATAAAAAAGGCAGATTCTATCCTTGATGATAGGCTTTTTTGTTGTGCTTACTTATACGAAATTGAGCATTCAATAGTTAAGCTGAGATATTTACTATGTAAGGCTAGCATTCTACTGCTATGTCCTTTGAAAGAATGCTTCCAATGATAGGTATGCAGATCAAAGCCGCATAAGGATTTTGACCTGCATTTTTTATTGCCTTAAATATGATCTGATATAAATTTAAAGCAAAATAATATGCAGGAGCGATAATAAAAATGAGAAAACATAAAAATTGGAAATCAGATTTCTTTATGATATGGGCAGGGCAGGCAGTATCCTTAATTACAAGTGCCATCCTGCAAATGGCAATCATTTTCTATCTTACAGAGAAAACAGGATCTGGGATGATCTTGTCTATGGCTTCACTGCTTGGTTTTCTACCCTATGCGGTCCTGGGACCGGCCATCGGAGTGTTCGTGGATCGATATGACCGGAAGAAGATCATGATTGCTGCGGATATCATTATCGCAGCAGCCGGAGCAGTGCTGGCAATCGCAGCATTATATATGGAGCTGCCAGTATGGATGGTTATGGTGGTCTTGTTTATCCGTAGTGTTGGGACGGCGTTTCATTCCCCGGCGCTGAATGCGGTCACCCCTCTTATGGTGCCTGAGGATCAGTTGACCAAATGTGCGGGTTATAGCCAGGCACTACAGTCTGTTAGTTATATTTTAAGTCCGGCGCTGGCGGCCTTATTATACTCTGTTTGGGAATTAAATGCGATCATCGCCATCGATGTATTGGGTGCTTTGATTGCCAGTCTCACGGTAGCAATTGTGAATATTCCAAAACTAAAAGCAGATCAGCAAAGCATTCAATTAAACTTTATTCAGGATATGAAAGAGGGGTTTGTCGAGCTGAAGCAGAACAAAGGGCTGTTTGCTTTATTGCTGTTAGGAACCTTATATACTTTTGTTTACATGCCTATTAATGCACTATATCCTCTTATCAGTATGGAATATTTTGGTGGAAGTCCCATGCACATATCTGTGACGGAGATTGCTTTTGCAGCAGGGATGCTGTTTGGTGGAATGATATTAGGAAGATTGGGAAACTACAGAAGGCGTGTACGATTAATCACAGGTTCATTTGTAATGATGGGGGTCAGTCTGGCTGTTTCAGGACTGCTTCCTCCTTATGGATTCGTTATGTTTGTAGTTTGCTGTGCATTCATGGGGCTTTCCGTACCGTTTTACAGCGGTGTGCAAACAGCTCTATTTCAGGAGAAGATAAAGCCTGAATATTTGGGACGTGTATTCTCCCTGACCGGAAGTATTATGTCACTTGCGATGCCCCTTGGATTAATTCTATCAGGCTTTTTTACTGATAGAATTGGTGTAAACTATTGGTTTTTATTCTCTGGAATTATCATTATCGGTATTGCGATTGCATGCCCGGTATTGAAGGAGATAAAAGGATTAGATTCATAAAAGGAGCGTATTTATATGATAGAGAATATTATTCAGTCAGTAAAAGAGAAATTAGCATCCCTGCCTTGCATAGAGGGGATTGTGTTGGGAGGTTCACGGGCAAGAGGCACCCATGCAAAGGATTCAGATATTGATATAGGCATCTATTATGACCCAGAAGCAATTGATCTGGATGGGATGAATCAGCTGGCCGCAGAGTTGGACGATGAGCATAGGCGCAATCTGCTTGTGGCTCCAGGCGGATGGGGCAACTGGGTCAATGCCGGTGGGTGGTTAAGCATTCATGGCTTCCATGTTGACCTGATCTTACGTGACATAAAACGTGTGAAGCAAATCCTTCAGGATACGGAGCAAGGGATAGTAACTGCCAATTATCAGACAGGTCATCCCCATGGATATTTAAGCTCCATGTATCGGGGGGAATTAGCGATCAGTAAGCTGCAATACGCCAAGGATAATAGCTTTTATGAACTGAAAAAGCAGGCAGAAGATTATCCGGCCGCTATGCAAAAGGGGATCATTGACCTCTTTATGTTTGAGGCAGGCTTCTCACACATGCTTGCTGAAAAAAATATGGATAAGGACGATATATTCTATGTTTGCGGCCATTGCTTTCGAAGCATAGCTGCTCTTAATCAAGTCTTATTTGCCTTAAACAAAGAATACTGCATCAATGAGAAAAGGGCTGTGAAAATGATTGAGGATTTTAGGATCAAAGTAAGCAACTATAAGGAGAGCGTTGATCAGATCATTTCCTTTGTCTCAACTGATGCTGATGATACAAAAAAGGGGTTAGCGCTTCTTCAGAGCCTGATTAATGAGGTAGAGCAATTAAAGAATGCTGTTCTTCAATGATGATATTATTCAGACGGCATTTGTTTGGAAACCTGGAAGGGAAAGGGATTACCAAGTGTAATCCCTTTCCTTTTGTGTAAATATCTGCTAAAATAAAAAGTAAGAGCAATGACAGAAGGTCTTAAGTTAGCTAATAATATGAATGAGGGGGAAGAATAGTATGAGGTACAGGCAATTAGGGAAAACAGGTTTAAGGGTAAGTGAAATCGGACTAGGGGCTGAATGGTTAGAACGTCATAATGCTGCTGATGTAAAAGCTGTCGTCGAGCGAAGTGAGGCTCATGGGATTAACATCCTGGATTGCTGGATGTCGGAGCCGAAGGTACGCAGCAATATTGGGGCTGCCATTGCCGGGCATCGTGACAAATGGATCATACAAGGGCATATTGGTTCAACCTGGCAGAATGGGCAGTATGTTAGAACCCGTGAACTGAATAAAGTAAAGGAAGCCTTTCAGGATTTATTAATTCGGCTTCAGACAGATTATATTGATTTGGGCATGATTCATTTTGTGGATGAGGCAGCTGAGTTTGGCAAGATCATGGCCGGTGAGTTTATGGAATATGTTAAAAAATTAAAGGCTGAAGGAGCAATACATCATATCGAACTAAGTACTCATAACCCGGATGTTGCAAAGCTTGCAGCCCTGAGCGGTGAAATTGAAATGGTGCTATTTAGCCTTAATCCTGCATTTGATATGCTGCCTGCAAGTGAAGATATCAACGAGTTATTTGTTGAACACTATAATGAAGAGCTGCGGGGGATTGCACCGGAGCGGGAAGAGTTGTATCAGATCTGCGAACGGGAGAAGTTTGGCATCACGGTAATGAAGGGCTATGCAGGCGGTAGATTATTTAGTGCGGAACACTCACCCTTTGGCGTAGCCCTGACACCTGTCCAATGTCTTCATTATGCCCTTACCCGTCCTGCAGTGGCTTCGGTGATGGTTGGCTGCAGTACACCGGAGGAAGTGGATGCTGCAGTAGCCTATGAAACAGCTTCAGAGGAAGAGAAAGATTATGCCACTGTACTGGCTAATGCACCGTATCATGCCTATTCCGGCCAATGTACCTATTGCGGTCATTGTGCGCCATGTTCGGCTTACATAGATATCGCAATGGTGAATAAGCTGTATGATTTGGCAGCCATGCAGGAGGAGCTTCCGGCTACCGTTCAGGCGCATTATACTTCCCTTTCTGCCAATGCAGCAGACTGCATGGAATGCTCCGCCTGTGAGAAGCGATGTCCCTTTGGTGTTGCAATTGTGGAACGAATGAAGAAAGCGGTTGAGCTATTTGCTTAAGGAACCATTATTAATGGTAAGGAAGGATTACAGTGAATAAATTAATTTATTCAAAATGGGTTATAACTTTTATTTAAGAGTATACAATGAATTGGGTAAGTGATGACTGGTAAGAGATATAACAATATATAACATTATAAAGCATTAATAACATTATATAACATGTAAGATTATATAACGATAAGGGTTATGTGGAAGTGAAACAGGATGATATTTGATACGATCAAGCAAGAAATTATGGCTGACCCTATGAACGAAGCCTATACAAAGAAGGGAATCCCACCATTGTTTAAAGCTTCCCCCAATGCCCGTATTGTCATTGTGGGACAGGCACCTGGGCGGAAGGCAGAAGAAACCCGATTGTTTTGGAATGATGTCAGCGGGGACCGCTTAAGAGAATGGATGGGGGTATCCCGTGAAGTATTTTATCAAACGGATCGCATCGCCCAATTGCCTATGGACTTCTACTATCCGGGGAAGGCCAAGACGGGTGATGCTCCGCCTAGAAAAGGCTTTGCAGAGAAATGGCATCCATCTTTGCTGAATGAGATGCCAAAGATCGAAACAATAATTTTAATTGGAAGCTATGCACAGAAATATTACCTGAATAGTGATCGTGAGAGCAGCTTAACTGAAACTGTGAGGAATTTTCGGAGATACTTACCAAAGTATTTTCCCCTGGTGCATCCTTCTCCCTTAAACCTGGGTTGGCTAAAGCAAAATCCTTGGTTTGAAGAGGAGATATTACCTGCTCTAAAGGAAATTGTTGCTAAGAATTTATAAGAAATTATTACAATAAGGGCAAGGTGCAATAACTTCATACTACTCTCTTGTGGGAGATGATAATTAGATTGGCCTAATACGGGTATATTAGATTATGTTATTCTACGCAGTTTTACTATTTTATGGTTTCATGCTACTCAATGAAGTTATCCTGTTTTATGAAGTTAAGCCAAATAAAAGGAGGACAAACCTATGAACAAGTTTGTTTTTAAGGATTATTTTCATGATCCTCAGGGAAAGATCGCTAAGCGTATGATCTTTAAAAGCGATAATGTAATTGCCTTTGTTCTTAACATCGCAAAAGGGGAGACCCTGCCGGGACACACCCATCTTGAAACCACCCTTTTCCTGCAGGTGATGGAGGGAGAAGCCAAGGTTTTCACTGATGGGAAAGAGACCTTGCTTAAGGTGGGAGAATTAATGCAGGTTGACGGCCAGGAAAGCTTACAGGTTCTTAATATCGGTGAAGAGGTTCTGCGCCTTTATGTCACAATCTCACCTATGGGCTTAGAGGCCTTTGCAAGGGATGCAGATATTTAAAGAATTATATATATCTACCATGCGGATATCAGGACCTGAGAGTGAAAGCTCTCATGCCCTTTTCCTCGCATGGATTCATAGAATACGATTGATAGTGGAAGCAACACATTTACTTAATTTGAAATGGAGGTTATAAGGATGGAACTGCTTGAACTTATGAAAAAGCGCAGATCAATTCGAAAGTATCTGCCGAAGAAAGTTGAGAAGGAAAAACTGGATAAGATTATGGAGGCGGGTCTTTTTGCACCCAATCCTGGCGGAGGTCAGGGAACGAGGATCATTATGCTGGATGATCCTGCTTTGATTGAGAAGATTGGTATCATCAATGCAGACTGCGAAAATCGGAATATTAATTTCACAGTATCCAAGGATCAGCCATCTATCCTTGATGATCTGTCCATTAAAAGCGGATTTTATGGATGTCAGGCCCTTGGAATTATCTGCATCCAGAAAAAGAGGAAAAATGAAGTAAATCAGATTGGCGCTGCTTTTGTCTGTGCAGAAAACATGGTGCTGGAGGCATATGAACTCGGAGTATCCAGCTGTATCGTCGGACGTGCCGAAGCGACCTTTGCCAGGGAAGGAATGCAGGAGCTTTTAGACAAGTGGGGGCTGGATCCGGAATATACCCCCATTGTATTTGTTTGCTTTGGCTACATAGACGGTGAATATCCGCAGATCAAACCTCGTTACGAAGGTCGGGCTATCTATATCAGTGACAGCATGGCCTCTGGCAATCAATAGGAGGAATGAAGTTGGAGCCAAGCTCGATCATAAGCCAAATGTTTCGGCAGCTACCAAAGCCTGTTCTCTGGCAGCGCAGTAAGGAGCCCTTTTGGGATGATGAACATATTTCAAAAGGGATGCTCGAAGCTCATCTTAACCCGGACTGGGATGCAGCAAGCCGCAAGCAGAGCTTTATTGACAGTTCTGTGAAATGGCTTACAAGCCTCATTCCAGCTGGTAGTAAAATACTTGACTTAGGCTGTGGACCCGGACTATATACCAGGCAATTATCCGCTGCAGGCTATGATGTAACCGGGATGGATTATTCCAGACGCTCGATTGCCTATGCCAGGGAGCAGGATAGTAAGACGAAATACATCTACCACAATTATTTGGAAATGGATGAGATCGAGGTATATGATGTCATAACATTGATCTACTGTGACTATGCCGCCTTAATTCCTGAGGAAAGAAAACTTCTCTTATCCAAAGTACATCGGGCACTAAAGCCCAATGGTTTGTTTATATTTGATGTATTTACAGAGCAAACCTGTCGTGGCAAGGAAGAGCATACCTCCTGGTCCTACTATGATAAGGGAGGATTTTGGAGCGAACAGCCACATTTATGCCTGGATGCGGAGTATTATTATGAGAACAATACCGTGAAACTTGATGAGAACATTGTTATTACTGAGAATGATCTGCGAATATACCTGATCTGGAACACGCTATATACGAAAGAGACCTTACTCAAGGAGGTGACCCCTTTCGGCTTTGAGATGCACAGTATATATGATGATGTCTGCGGCAGTCCCTATACGGGCCAGGTAGATACCTTATGCCCGGTGCTGAGAAAATGTTGATGACTTTCTAAATTAACTACAGAAGCTGTCGCATAAGGGAACGATAAAAGGAAGGAAGAGCAAGATGCATTCCAACATGTATCCTGCTCTTTTCTTCCTTTACAAGCTTATTTACGGCAGTCTCTTTTTAGCTGCTAGCTTCCAAAGCAGGAAAGATAAAGAAAAATCATTTAGTAAATATGCACAAAAAAACAGGGGGAACACATTAT
>JAJUHH010000088.1 GCA_029267975.1 Clostridiales bacterium | reverse complement strand
GATCGAGCTTCTATCCACACCCTCTGAAAAAATGCCGGTAGTTATCAACAATAAGCAACTTGAGCTCTCCTTAGATACCTTACTGGACTACCGCCCCATTACCCTTCGTAATGAGAAGGAGCGGGCCATCTTTCGGATACAGGAGGGCTTATGCCGGGGCTTTCGAAGCTTTCTGACTGAGCAGGAATTTACCGAGATCCATACGCCCAAGATTGTGTATGCCGGTGCTGAGGGAGGTGCGAATATATTCAAGCTGGATTATTTTCAGCATGAGGCTTACCTTGCGCAAAGCCCCCAATTCTATAAGCAAATGATGGTGGGTGTCTATGAACGGGTATATGAGATCGCCCCGGTATTCCGTGCGGAAAAACACGATACCTCCAGGCACCTCAACGAATATGTCAGTGTAGATTTTGAGATGGGCTATATCAACAGCTTTGAGGAAATCATGCAGATGGAAACCGAAATGTTAAAGTACACCCTGCAATTCCTGACAGAACACTATTCCTATGAGCTTGGCCTGCTAAAGGTTAGAATGCCAAAGCGAAACGCCATTCCGGCAATCACCTTTCAGGAGGCCAAGGAAAAAGTAGCTAAGGAATACCACCGTGAGATTAAGGATATGGAGGATTTTGAACCCGAGGAAGAAAAGCTACTATGCGAAATCATAGAAAAAGAAACCGGCAGTGAGTTCGTATTTGTTACACATTATCCAAGCAAGAAACGACCTTTTTATGCCATGGAGGATCCGTCCGACCCTAATGTAACCTTAAGCTTTGACTTACTGTTTCGGGGTCTTGAAGTTACCACAGGTGGCCAGCGAATTCATACCCTGCAGGATCAGTTGAGAAAGCTGCAGGCCAGAGGCATGAAGCCTGAGGCCTTCCAAAGCTATCTTATGATCCATCAGTACGGCATGCCTCCCCACGGTGGACTGGGTCTTGGCCTGGAACGCTTTACTTCAAGGCTTTTGGAGCAAAGTAATGTCAGATACTCCTGCCTCTTCCCCAGAGATATCAATAGACTGATACCGTAACGCTTTTTCACGCATAAGAAATTCATCTGAAAATTATGCAAAAAAGTGCACCCCATTGCCCAGCGATCTGTCTGAGCCATGGGATGCGCTTTTGATTTATCGCAAGGAATCAAGCTGCTCTTTCCTGTGTTCCTGCTTAGCCTTGGCATTCTGGAAGGCTTCTTCATCCATATGATCTGCATTATGATTTAGATAACCTTCGGTAAATAAGAACCGTTTCTCGGTATTTTCTTTATAATTATTGCTTACATTATCTCCGTAAACAATCTTGTCCTTTAAATGATCTATCTCAGCCTGCCGTTCTTTCTGAAGCTCCTTCGCATGTTCTATATTTTCCTTAGAACGGGCGATATCGGCGTGTTGTTCCAGATGCCGCTCAGTTCTTACCTGTTTCTCAATTAAATTTGCCATATGCTCTATACGACGTTCGTTTTCGCGTTTTTTATCATTTTCCATATTATCCCGCCTTTCCTGCTGAAAAACCTTTTTGTTTCATCCTTATTTTCTCCGCAGTGAAAGCAGGCTATACTAGAATAAATCTGCCGATATTTCTAAAAATTTTTAAATTTCAGACGGGTGGAACATGCCTGTAGCTTGATCAGTCGCTGACTACGCTGTTTTATTTCTCATATAATAGAACATGTATTGCTGCACGATTCCCATGTAGCCATCAAACTGCCTTATGTTGAATTCATCCTGGTAGATTTCCTTTAAGATTCGTTTGATCCAAACATCTACCGGAAATACACCGATATGATGAAGACCGTACAGGCAGATGCAGTTTGCTACCTTTTCCCCAATGCCGTGAATGGCCATCAATTTTGCCTTTGCTTCCTCATAACTGCAATTTTTAATGACAGACAGATTAATCTGGCCCTCAGCCACAGCCTTGGCAGCACTAAGAATATAGGCGTCACGATAACCGACCTTCAATTCTCTTAAGTCTTTTAAGTCAGCCTGTGCTAAAGCCTCAGGCGCCGGAAAGCTATAATAGCTGACACCCGTAGTCTCACAGACCATATAGTTTCCGTATTTTTTACATATGGCTTCAATACAGCTTTTGATCCCCGGAATATTTTTATTCTGGGAAATAATAAAGCTGATCATCATCTCAAAGAAATCCTGTTTCAGGATACGGATGCCATAGCCAAATTCTGCAGCTTCTTTCAGGAAACCGTCCTTACCCTGCAGCAAGGTATCTATAATTCGCTGATAATCATAATCCAGGTCAAAATAATCCCTCCAGATCAGCTCATACTCTTCCTCACTGCAGCTTAGCTCTACTTCTTCTTCATCAATCTGCTCCAGCTCCAGATAGCGGTCATAGGCAATCAGACTATATTTATTCTCTGCAATCTGATTCATTCTGAAGCATTGACCGGATTCGGCAATCTGTTGCAGATTAAAGTTCTTGTTTTTCACCAGCATTTTATCTTCCCCAGTCTCTACAAGCCCAGCCTAGCTTACCCTCCAATTTGAAAAGCAGCACTTAGCTCAGGGCAATTAATTCTATCTCTACCAGTGCCCCCTTGGGCAGGCCTGCTACCTGAACAGCAGAACGTGCAGGGGAATCTGTACCCAGATATTTTGCATAGATATTATTAACAGTGACAAAATCCTTTAAATCCTGTAAAAATACAGTAGCCTTCACAACCTTATCAAAGGATGAACCTGATGCTTCCAAAACCGTTTTCAGATTTGCAAATACCTGTTCCGTCTGGGCTTCAATTCCGCCCTCGACTAATTCACCGGTTGCCGGATTTACAGGAATCTGGCCTGATGTAAATATTAGACCAAGACCCGTATCTATGGCATGGGAATAAGGTCCGATTGCCTTGGGAGCTTCAGCTGCATTGATTACTCTCTTACTCATGGGTATTACCGCCTCCTAATATAAGACTTGTCAAAAAGTTACTACCATTTTATCATTCTGCTGAAAATAGTCAATGTTTAACTTACTTTACTCATTGAAAAAAATGTCGCTTTCAGCTATACTGAAGCTTGAACAGGGAATACAGACAATGCTTATTACCAATACTTGCACATATCTTTTCATTAATATAAGCAGGGGGCAATCAGGACAAAATGCAACAGAAAATTGAGGATTTTAAAATTCGTATGGCAACCCTCGAGGATGTGGGCTTAATCCTTGCCTTTATCAAAGAGCTGGCAGAATATGAACGGATGTCCGATGCAGTTGTGGCAACAGAAGAATTACTTGCCAAGACCATCTTTGTACAGAAGAAGGCAGAGGTACTGATCGGTGAATATCAGAATAAGCCGGTTGCCTTTGCATTATTCTTCACCAACTTTTCCACTTTCTTAGGTCGACCGGGAATTTATCTTGAGGATTTATTTGTGAAAGAGGAATATCGGAATATGGGCTTTGGATCAGCAATATTTACTTATCTTGCCAGGTATGCCAAGGAACATAATTATGGGCGCTTTGAATGGTCCTGCCTGAAATGGAACGAGCCGTCCATAGCCTTTTATAAGAAGAAAGGCGCTGTTGCTATGGACGAGTGGACTGTATACCGTCTTGAAGGTGCAGCACTGAATAATTTAACAACTGAATAACTTGAACATAAGATAAAAGACACAATGGAGGGTCTTAAGAGGACATGTCTTTCAATTTCACATATATGCATCGTTACGTCATTGGTCAGCTTAGAAGAATTTATTTTATGGCTTTACCCGAATCAAAGGAGGACCTGAAGAAGAGCCGCATCTATTATACAACAGCAGATTCTGCTGCGCAGACCATTGCTCAGCTTGCCGGAGGAACCTTTTTGGCAACCCTGATGACCTTTACAGGAATCTCTGATTCCAATATCGGTATTATTTCCTCCCTGCTCAGTTTTGCTGCTCTGACGCAGCTCTTCCTGATTAACTATATGAAGAGGCTTAAGAAGTTTAAATTTCTTGTTACCATAACCGCTCTTCAAAGACTTCTGTTTGCCTTATTATTTTTTATACCACTCTTTCCGATCGGCAAGGAAATAAAGGCCATTCTCATTGCTGCCCTGTATTTTATCGGTCAGATATTTGTACAGATCGGAAATCCCGCTACCCAGGACTGGATCGCCAGTCTGGTACCCAGTCGCTTAAGAGGGAAATATTTCTCTATTAAGGATTCCTTTGCAGTGTTTACCGTATCCAGTCTGATGCTGGTCTGTGGAATGATCCTTGATTACTTTAAAGGAAGAAACATTCTGACCGGTTTTATCCTGATCGGTATTATTATCTTTATCCTTGTAGTCATTAATGTGGTAAGCTTGTCCCTGATGAAGGAACCCAAGGTTTCCTATCTGAATGAGGAAGGCAAGGAGATGCATGGCCGCCTTGCCAAAAAGGCAAAGGAAAAAAGCCAGGTAACAAAAAGTCAGAGTATCCTCTCAGAGCTTAGAGAGGCAGTTCTGGATCATAAATTCCGTAAGGCATTTTCTGTTCAGTGCCTGTATACACTGGCCTTTTATTCTTGTGCACCATTTAACTCCAGTTACTATATCAATGACCTGAAGCTTTCCTATACCTTTATCATGGTAGTTAGCTTCATCCTGAATCTCTATCGCATCTATATAACGCCTAAGCTGGGAAGAATGGCGGATAAGCACGGAATGGGGAAACTGCTTCGCTTTGCCCTCTTCATGCTGGGACTTAATTTTCTTGTATTAGCCTTTACCATGCCCTTCAATGCTTATCCAATGTATATCCTGGCCAGCTGCTTGGGATCGACGGCATGGGCTTTTATCGGTATTGGATTATTTGGTATCCAGCTTGACTTCTTTCGCAGCGATAAGCGTATGGTTTGGCTTACCATCACTTCCTCTGTCTGCGGTTTGTTTGGTTTTCTGGTATCAGTGATTTCCGGTAAGCTGCTGGCAATCATTAAGGCGGCAGACCTGCAATTGCTGGGCTTTAAAATCTATCCCCAGCAGATCCTAAATCTGATCGGCTTTGGCATTATAGTTCTGGCTACATTATACATTAAGTACTTTATTGAAACCCAGAAAATTGATGTCAACCGGGAGGACGGACGATTAAAATAAAGCTTATGTACATAATAATGCTGCTCTATGGTAAGTGAGCCCTATTGTGAAAAAGTATCTGATATAGGGTATCGCTTCACCATAGAGCAGCTTTTTTGCGCCTTCTCCTATTGATCGGTTTCTTTCACTTCTATAAAATATTTTAATAAATATTTCACGAGCAATGAATAATTATATTGACAGACCAAGCAGATATACACTATAATTACAGCTGACAAGACAGCTATCATGTCGGATGTAAAGGACCCACTGTCTGACTTGCCTCAGACAGGTCCTTCACATTCTAATAGCTACTGCTAAACTTACGGAATAAGAAAGGGAAGGGTTCGTATGTCTAAAAATGTAACAAGCAAAGTAAAAGTAATGACGGTAGCAGCACTGCTCAGCGCCATCGGTATCTTAATTCCTATGGTAATGCCCAAAATAATCGTTGAACCTGCCTCCTATACGCTGGCAAGTCATGTTCCCGTATTCATTGCCATGTTTATCTCACCGGCTGTGACCATTTCTGTCGCAATCATATCCAGTATCGGCTTTTTGTTTGCCGGCTTTCCCATGGTTATTGTACTGCGGGCATTAACCCACTTAATTTTTGCAACCACCGGAGCTCTCATATTAAAGAAGAGAAACAACCTGCTGGCTTCTTCAAAGACTGCAATACCATTTGGCCTGCTCCTGGCAGTGATCCATGCAATTGCAGAAGTTACAGCCGTTTGCTTCTACTATTTCGGAACCGGAACCAGCACCAGCTTATATTTTATCTTTGTATTGGTTGGCCTGGGTACCATTATCCACAGTATGGTTGATTTTGGTATTGCAGTATTTGTGTGGATCCCGCTGCAGCATGTGGTGATGATACCGGCCAATGCGAAGATCAAGCGGGTGAATAAGTCTGCAGCGTAAGAGAATTAATTAATAAAATTATGTACGAATTAACAAAGGGACGGGGAGCAGGAGAAGGAACGAAAGCGTCCCTGTGAAAATCAAAGACCGCAATCTATTGCACTAGGAGTGAAGAATAGAACAATAAAAAATGGGATTAATATTTCACCGATTATACGGGTACGGCGTATAGGAACCTCCATGTTCCATACGCCTCTCGCAGCCCTCCATGGCTGCTCGCCCCTCAGCTTGTGGCATTTTTTATTCTTCTCATCTTCACTCTAAGTGCAAGAACGATTTTGTCTGATGTTTTCACAGGGACGCTTTCAGTCCTTCTCCTGCTCCCCTGTCTTTAGCTATCTATTAGTTTGGCTTTTCCTTATTTGACTGCCTTCCGCTATCCTTTACTGCGAATCTCCCATCCTCTGTGGGCTTTTGATCAACATGCATATAAGGGACATCATATTATGCACCCTTGGTGAAACAGAGGTTCGTTTCTCAAGTCTTACCTCTGCATTTAATAAGACATAGGATTACAGGGTTATCCCCTGCTTAAAGATTGCAATATCGCGATAGCCGTTCTCTTCGCTTTTTACCTTCTTACCGCTGGCTGTTTCAAGGACCAGTTGAAATAGTTCCTCTGAAAGCTGCTGCAAGGTCATACCCTCAAGCAGTCTTCCTGCATCAAAATCGATCCAGTTCTTCTTTGTCTTTGCCAGGGTACTGTTGCTGGCTATCTTAATGGTGGGTACCGGTGAGCCAAAGGGGGTGCCTCTGCCTGTGGTAAATAGGACTATATGTGCGCCGGATGCTGCCAGGGCAGTAGATGCTACCAGGTCATTGCCCGGTGCACTCAGGAGCATCAGCCCCTTACTTTTTACAGGCTCCCCGTATTTTAAGACTCCGCTTATGATGGCATCCCCTGACTTTTGGGTACAGCCCAGAGACTTATCCTCCAAAGTAGAGATTCCACCCTTCTTATTACCGGGAGAAGGATTTTCGTATATTGGCTGTTTATGATCGATAAAGTACTGCTTAAAATCATTGATCAGGGACACAGTCTTATGAAACAGCTCCTCATTGGCGCAGCGATCCATCAGGATGATCTCTGCACCGAACATCTCCGGTACTTCCGTCAATATGGTGGTCCCGCCCTCGGCAACCAGCAGATCAGAGAAGGCTCCTACAGTAGGGTTAGCGGTAATTCCGGAGAAACCGTCCGAGCCGCCGCATTTTAATCCGATGATCAGCTCACTTGCATCAATCGCTTCCCTTTGAAAGCCTGAGGCATAGTCGATCAATTCCCTGATATAGGCAAGGCCCTGTTCAATCTCATCTTCATACTCCTGACAGACTAAGAACTTCACCCTATCCTGAGAGTAAGTACCGATCTGCTTCTTCATCTCCTCAATGCTGTTGTTCTCACAGCCAAGGCCAAGGACAAGAACACCTGCAGCATTGGGATGATTGATCAGTCCGCTTAAGATCTTCTGGGTGTTGCTCTGGTCGTCACCCAGCTGGGAGCAGCCATAGGGATGGGTATAAGCCACCAGAGCATCGATTTTATCAGACAGATATCTGTTATCCGTCAGATATTCCTTACCCAGTCTCTCGATCTGCTTGGCTACATCATTCACACAGCCCACCGTAGGGATGATCCAAATCTCATTGCGAATTCCTGCCAGTCCCTTTTCCCGCCGATAGCCCTGAAACTTATGACACTCTTCACTCTGCTTAAGAGATAGGGACTGTGTATGTTCAGGGTGATACTCATATTGGAGGATTTCACCCAAGGCTGTTTTAATATTATGATTATGGACCCATTCCCCCTTTCGGATGGGTGCAGCGGCTTTACCGATGGAATAGCCGTATTTGATTATCGTGCTCTCTGCAGCAAGCTCCTCCAGGGCAAATTTATGCCCCGCCGGAATCTCCTGCGACAGTGTGATTTCTTCCCCGTCCACTGTTACCTTCTGCCCCGCAGACAGGGGTTTTAATGCTACAGCAACATTATCCAGTTTATGTATTTTTAATACTTCCGGCATTTAATCAAGACCTTTCATCGCTTCTCTTATTCCAAGGCTTCTGATCTTCTTCAGATATTCGCTAATTGCCTGTGTCAGTCCCTCTATCTTGTTCAGATCCTGACCCCAGAAGGATATATTGCCTAAGAGCTTCAGGACATATTCCTCTATCTCACCCGTCGAATACCGGGCGAAGAATTCAAGTACCGCCTCATCATCCAGAATCGGATAGCTTTCCTCTCCCCGATGCCCTATGAGCGCCTTATCCTTAATCTCACTTCCCGTGTAGAATGCCATCAGAGCCGCCAGGGAAAAGGTCAGGTGCCGGGGGAGAGTCCCGGTATTATTAACGTAATCAAGGAAGCTGGGCAGGCATCTTGCCTTCCATTTGGACACCGAATTCAGGGCAATAGACAGTAATGCATGCTTGATATATGGATTTCTGAAACGAGACTCCACCGCCTCTGCAAAGGTTAGCAACTCCTCCCTGGGAAGCTTTAAGGTAGGGATAATCTCATCATAGATGGTCTTAGTCATAAATTCCCGAATCAGATCATCCTCCATGGATTCAAGCACATAATCATTGCCCGCAAGGTAGGATGCCAATACAAAGGAGGTATGTGCTCCATTGAGGATCCGAACCTTTCTCTGCTTGTAGGGCTTCTGATTATCCGTAAATATTACCGGAAGTCCGGCAGCCACTAAGGGAAGCTCACCTTTTATCTTCTTCTCGCTTTCAATGACCCATAAGGCAAAGGGTTCACCGGTGACAATCAGATTGTCCCGATATCCATACTCCTCCCAGAGCTTTTCAGCTTCCTCCCTGGGATAGCCGGTAACGATGCGGTCTACTAGGGTGCTGGTAAAGACACAGCTTTCTGTCATCCAAGTGCTAAAATTCTCTTCCAAACCCCAGAGCTTTGCCAGTCGTAATACTGTCTGCTTTAATACAATACCGTTATCATCAATCAACTCCACCGGCAGGATAATAAGCCCCTTGCTATTATCTCCGTGAAAATGCTGATATCTTTCATATAAAAACTTGGTCAGCTTACCGGGATAGGTCTTGGGTGGGCACAGCTCCAAACGATCCGTTTCATCATAGGTGATACCTGCCTCTGTGGTGTTGGATACGACAAAGCGCAGCTCCTCAGATTTTGCCAACTGAGCATACTGATCATAATTCTTGTAGGGATCAATGGCCCCTGCAAGACTGGTAACCACCCGATTGACCTTCTGAGGCTCCCCATTAATTATTCCTCTTAATGAAACTGTATAAAGGCAATCCTGCTGATGGAAGAAATCCAGGTTACCATATTCAAT